>CAYWNE010000030.1:0-34127 GCA_964459555.1 uncultured Burkholderiaceae bacterium
ATTGCGCTGTTGATAGATCACTTTGCGTTGATCGTTGGCGACGTCATCGTATTCCAGCAATTGCTTACGAATATCAAAGTTGCGCGCTTCGACTTTACGTTGAGCGGATTCGATCGCACGCGTCACCATACCTGCTTCGATCGGCTCGCCTTCAGGCATCTTCAAACGATCCATGATGTTACGAATACGATCGCCAGCAAAGATACGCAACAAAGGATCATCTAGACATAAGTAGAAACGCGATGAACCTGGATCACCTTGACGGCCTGAACGGCCGCGCAATTGATTATCAACACGACGTGATTCGTGACGTTCAGTTCCAACAATATGCAAACCACCGGCAGCGACCACTTGGTCGTGCAATGATTGCCACTCATCTTTCAACTGTTTGATTTGTTCTTGTTTGGCGAGGTCAACCAAAGCCTCAGACGCCTCAATCAATTGCACTTGCTTTGCAACATTGCCACCCAAGACGATATCAGTACCACGCCCCGCCATATTGGTAGCGATCGTGATGCCTTTCGGACGTCCTGCTTGCGCGATAATTTCCGCCTCACGTGCATGCTGCTTCGCGTTCAAGACATTATGGGGCAAACCTTCTTTCGTCAAAATTCCTGACAGTAATTCAGAGTTCTCGATCGAGGTCGTACCAACTAATACAGGCTGTCCGCGCTCGTAGCAATCCTTGATATCTTTCACCATCGCCGCGTACTTTTCTTCCGCGGACTTATACACTTGGTCTTGACGATCTTTACGTTGCGATGGTTTATTCGGCGGAATCACCACTGTTTCTAAACCATAGATCTCTTGGAATTCGTACGCCTCTGTATCCGCGGTACCGGTCATACCAGAAAGGCGGGTATACATCCGGAAGTAATTCTGGAATGTGATCGAAGCCAAAGTTTGGTTTTCGTTTTGGATACGAACGCCTTCTTTCGCTTCGACTGCCTGATGCAAGCCATCAGACCAGCGACGCCCCGTCATCATACGACCGGTGAATTCATCGACGATGACAATCTCATCGTTCAACACAACGTAGTGTTGATCTTTGAAATACAAGGCATGGGCACGCAATGCAGCGTAGAGGTGATGCACCAAGGTGATGTGGGCTGGGTCGTATAAAGACGCGCCTTCTGGCAACAAGCCCATTTGCGTCAAGATACGCTCAGCCTTGTCATGACCGGCCTCGGTCAACAGAACCTGATGCGCTTTCTCATCTTTCGTGTAGTCACCAGGAACCTCAACCACACCTTTGCCATCTGGAGTCTCTTCGCCGATCTGTAGGGTTAACAGCTTAGGCACTTCATTAATCTTGTAGTACAGCTCGGTATGATTTTCCGCTTGACCTGAAATGATCAAAGGTGTGCGGGCTTCATCGATCAAGATCGAGTCAACTTCATCGACAACCGCGAAATTCAAAGCGCGTTGTACGCGATCTTTGGCTTCATACACCATATTGTCGCGCAGGTAGTCGAAACCATATTCGTTATTGGTACCGTAAGTGATATCTGAAGCATACGCAGCTTGCTTTGATTCGTGATCGAGCTGGGACAAGTTAACCCCTGTCGTCAATCCCAAAAAGCCATACAACTGGCCCATTTGCTCGGCATCGCGTTGCGCCAAATAGTCATTCACGGTCACCACATGAACACCTTTGCCTGACAAAGCATTCAAGTAGATCGCGAGGGTCGCCATCAAAGTCTTACCTTCACCCGTGCCCATCTCAGCAATTTTGCCGAAATGCAAAGCCATTGCGCCCATCATTTGCACATCAAAATGACGCATCTTCAAAACACGCTTACTTGCTTCACGGCAAACCGCAAATGCCTCTGGCAAGATGGAATCGAGCGTTGCACCTTGATTCAAACGATCTTTGAATTCAGGCGTCTTTGCTTTCAATTGCTCATCAGTCAAAGCTTCCAACTTTGGCTCTAAGGCGTTTATTTCACGCACTATTTTTTGATATTGTTTCAAGAGCCGTTGGTTACGGCTACCGAAGATTTTGGTCAGGAAAGACATGCTTTTGAGGTGATGAAGAATAAGGTTCGAAAACACCGCGCAAGGACGCGGCAAGTATGATTAACTTTTTATTTTAACATGTTCCACCCCAATTCTTTGAATTTAGGACGGCATTTGGACGGTCTGAGGGATGATTTGGCGGCAAAAATGCCGAATTCAAGGCGAGGAACGGAATTTTGATAACAAAATACCCAAAACCCGTGCAATTTCTGAACTATTTTACCAATCCGGCTAGTTTCGAGACGTCAGCGCCTTCTGCGCCAGCATTCAGGAACTTATGGGGATTCTGCGGAATACCCTTAATTCGCACCTCGAAATGCAAATGTGCGCCAGTCGAGCGTCCGGTAGAGCCAATATCTGCAATATGCTGGCCACGTTTGACGATATCACCGACCTTGGCATACAAACGCGAGGCATGGGCATAGCGCGTCATCATATCGCCGCCATGATCGATTTCGAGCATGTTGCCAAACTCAGGGTGATATTCAGCAGCAATCACAACACCACCCGCGGCTGCAACAATCGGCGTACCGGTGGGAGCTGAAAAGTCTAGCCCTTCATGAAAAGCGGTGCGACCTGAGAATGGATCTATGCGACGGCCAAAAGTGGAGGCGTTGTAACCGACATTCACTGGCACCACAGTTGGCAAAAGTTTGGCCTGCAGCTTAAAACTCATTAGTTTGGATTCGACCACATTCAAGTAATCCGAACGATAGCCTATGTCACGTGACAAAACATCCAAGGATTGCTGAAATTCGCTAAGACTCACATCATTCTTCACCGGCACCTCTACACCACCACGGCCGGGAACTTCTTTAAAGTTAAACTCTTCTGGTTTTACGCCAGCCAAGCCTTGCACTCTCTCACCTAAAGCATCCAAGCGTATCAATTGCGCTTGCATCTCACCGACTTTCGCGGCGAGTGCGGTGAGATTCTCTTTGAGATATTTGTCATTGGTGGTGACGCCAGCGATGCCCGATGGCATCAGGGACTCCGGCATCAAAGCCTTCGCAATTTTATTGTCATTCGCAGCTAAGCGTGCGGTAATCGACATCAGCGCAATCGCGAACAAGACCGACACCGTAAAGAAAGCCAACAAAAAACTGATGACGTGCTTTGACGACAACGTCACTGACTTGGCTTGCGTCAAGCGCGAATGCATAATAATGATCTGCATTAAAGATGCCTCCGTGACCAATAAAGACAGCTGTGGTAATGTGTTGCTATGCAATCACCCCGACAACCTTATCGATTAAATATCAAGCGTGGTAAGAAGCCTGCAAGCGCCAATGAGGTCGCCAGTTTCTTACGTCTCAGCGACAAACTGTCGCCTTTATTGCCTACTGTGAAGCGCAACCTCGCACTTCAGAAAGAATGTGAAAGCGTACTTCCACCCATATTTGCACATTGTGCGGTACTTAATCTTGCAGAAGATCAACTTATCTTGTCTGCACCTAATGCTGCGATCGCAAGTAAATTGAAGCAACAAACGCCGAAATTACTAGCTCATTTGCAACAGCAAGGCTGGCAGATTAGCGCAATCAGAATTAAAGTACAAGTCAAAAAAACAGTTGAAAAACAACAAGCTGTCAAGCAGGCAATACTCACACCGAAGGCGATCGATGCCTTTAAATCATTAGAAAATACCTTACCGACAACAAAAGAAAACGCCAGTTTGAAGCAGGCGCTGGCACGACTACTGGCACGGAACGTCAAATAGCATGAAGGCTGCTATTGGGCAAAATAGCACAAACAGATGCTGCACAAGGATTTGAAAACAGCCTCTAAATCCAGTCTGATTACCGGTTTGAGTGCGGTTTTGCGCCGTTATGAGGCGTTCAGACTCCGTCAGCGAGGCCGTGGGCGAGCCTAGTTCAAAGCCCATTCACGCTGATCGATGGCAGCATAAGAAACCGGTGCGTTTTTGACCTGATCAAAGCTAACAATTTCATAAGCATCGGGCTGTGATAGCAGGACACGAAGCAACTGATTGTTGAGGCCGTGACCGGACTTATGTGCCGTGTAACTCGCAAGTAATGGATGTCCGATCAAATACAAATCGCCGATCGCATCGAGAATTTTGTGGCGAACAAACTCATCATCAAAACGCAAGCCATCGGCGTTAAGAATGCGATACTCATCCATCACAATCGCATTTTCAAATGAGCCGCCGCGCGCCAAGCCAATACCGCGCAACATCTCTACATCTTGCATAAAGCCGAAAGTGCGTGCACGGGCAACATCCTTCACATAAGAGACCTTCTCGAAATCGACTTCGGCAGTTTGGCTGGTACCATCAACGGCAGGATGATTAAACTCGATGAAGAAGTGCAGTTTGAAACCATCATACGGCTCTAGACGCGCCCACTTTTCACTCTTACCTGTGCCCTCACGAATTTCGACCGGTTTCAAAACGCGAATAAACTTACGCGCTGCCTCTTGTTCTTGAAGACCACCTTGCTGAATCAGAAATACGAAGGATGACGCCGAGCCATCCATAATGGGGATTTCTTCAGCACTGACATCGATGTAAAGATTATCGATGCCCAAGCCCGCGCAGGCTGAAAGCAAATGCTCGACCGTCGACACCTTAGCTCCATCTTTGGTCAAGGTCGAGGCCATTTTCGTATCGCCGATATTCAAAGCGGTGGCCGGAAAGACCACGGGAGGTTCGAGATCCACGCGCGTGAAAACGATACCTGTATCGATCGGTGCAGGTTTCAGCGTCAGGGTCACTTTCGTGCCCGAATGCACGCCAACACCAACGGTTTTGACTTCTTGTTTGATGGTTTTTTGTTTTAGCATTTTGTCTTCTGTCGTACTGATCCTGCTAGCTTGAGGAGGATTACAGTGGTAAGGGCGGGAGGTCAAGCAAGCTTCAAACAGGGAATCTCACTGACTCGATGCGAAGATTATAAACTCAAGAGCGAGATCACGCACGTTAAGCACACGGCGCACTTACAAAAAACACAAAGCCCCGAAACTTCCGCTTCGGGGCTTTAAAATCTTTACCGCAGCTATTCACACTAAGGTGTCAATCTTGCGGCATTTTTCGGAAACTTATCCCAATTGGGCCAACATGGTTTCCGCGTTGGACACCGCAAATGCACCACCTTCTTCAACATTGAGGTGCTTCACAACGCCATCAACCACAACCATGGAGTAGCGCTGGGAACGTGTACCCATGCCAAATTTACTGAAGTCTGCATCAAGACCTAAGGCTTTAGAAAACGCTGCATTGCCGTCAGCCATCATGCGTACGATGCCGGTCGCTTTTTGATCACGACCCCAAGCACCCATCACGAAAGCATCATTCACAGAGATACACCAGATTTCATCAACACCTTTGGCTTTCAAAGCGGCAGCGTGCTCAACGTAACCTGGCACGTGTTTCGCGGAACAGGTTGGAGTGTATGCGCCTGGCAAACCGAAAATCGCAATGGTTTTTCCTTTGGTCAGATCAGCGACGTTGAAAGTATTTGGGCCTAAAGAGCAGCCTTCGGTCTCGACTTCGATGAACTCGGACAAACTACCTGCTGGCAATGTATCACCAATCTTGATGCTCATAATGAACTCCCTTTACGTAAAATCTTTAAAAATTTCGAATGATCTTCTTTGCCTTGCTCAGCCTTTCGCGAGCACATCGTTGCAGCAAAATTCAGCGGAACACAAACAAAGAAAGCTGCAAGTATGCCTGAAACTTTGTTTTCGTGCAGAAAGCAAAAACGCCAGCATGGCGGCTGGCGTTTTTGTGAGTTTTACTTGCTTAGTTGGCTAACTTAGCCTGCTACTTGGTCTACTACTTTGTCAGCTCGCTTAGTCAGCTTGCTTACGCAGGAAAGCTGGAATGTCATAAGTCTCCATGCCATTCTTTTCCAAAGCGCGCACTTGCTCAGTTGCAGAATGGCGCCATACTGCTGGCTTGGTCAAAGAATCAAAACCTGCGCTCGCGCCAACACTTGGTTTGCTTGCTGTTGTCGCCATTGGTGATGCCATCATCACAGGTTCATCATTCGTACCTGTACGTAAAACTGGCGTTTGCACCAACTGAATATTTTTCTTGCCGCGGCCCAAACCTGTCGCCACAACCGTCACGCGAATTTCGTCGCCCATCGCGTCGTCGTAAGCAATACCTTGTGCAATCGAAGCATCAGGAGCAGCGAAGGCACGCACTGCTGCCATCACTTCTTTAATCTCTTTACCTTTCAAGCCACGGCTTGCAGTGACGTTGACCAACACACCACGTGCACCAGACAAATCGATACCGTCCAACAATGGAGAAGCCACCGCTTGCTCTGCTGCGATACGTGCACGATCAACGCCAGAAGCTGTCGCCGTACCCATCATCGCTTTACCTTGCTCACCCATGATGGTCTTCACGTCATTGAAGTCGACATTGATGTGGCCTGGTACGTTGATGATCTCGGCGATACCTGCAACCGCATTATTCAAGACGTTATCAGCGTGACCTAACCACTCGATCATGCTGTCGTCTTCATAGATCTCTTCAAGTTTTTCATTGAGGATGATGATCAAAGAATCGACATGCTTAGACAAAGCTTCGAGACCTTCGTCAGCGATGTCCATGCATTTCTTACCTTCATAAGAGAATGGTTTGGAGACCACCGCTACTGTCAAAGCGCCTTGTTCTTTGGCGATTTCTGCGACGACTGGTGCAGCACCTGTGCCTGTACCGCCGCCCATACCGGCAGCGATAAACACCATGTGTGCGCCGCGCAATGCATCTTCAATACGTGCGCGAGATTCTTCAGCTAACTGACGACCAACCTCTGGACGCATACCTGCACCCAAACCAGTTTCGCCGATTTGGATCACGTTATGAGCGTTGGATTGTGCGAGCGCTTGAGAATCGGTGTTGGCAGCGATGAACTCGACGCCCGAAACACCTTTGTTAATCATGTGCTGAACTGCATTACCACCTGCTCCACCGACACCAACAACTTTAATGACTGTGCCCTGTGTAGCGTTATCAATCATATCGAACTCCATCATGAATCCCCCATAAGGCAGATTTCACTCGCTAAGCTTCACCCGATGTGACGTCTAGCGAATAAAAACTGTAGTAAACACCATTATAAAATGATTACAGCAAACTTTTGTGAAAAATCTGCAGCAAATCGCCCTAATTCGTCTCTAAAACAAACAAATTTTTTCAAAAAAACTGAAGTATCAAAAATTCCCTTGAAACCACTCCTTCATACGCTGCCAAACTGCGCTCGCCGAACCTGCTTGACGCGTCACCAAATGACCTCGCATGTACTGCTTTTTTGCCTCCAACAACAAACCTAAAACCGTCGCATAACGCGGACTGCGCACCACATCTGCGAGCTGTCCCGAATACGCTGGCATACCCAAACGCGCCGGTTTCAAAAAGATGTCTTCCGCCATTTCAACCATCCCTTGCATGGTTGAAGAGCCACCAGTGAGAACGATGCCTGAGGAGAGAACATCTTCGTATCCTGATTCACGCACTACTTGATGGACCAAGGCGAACAATTCTTCAACGCGTGGCTCGATCACTGCGGCTAAGGCTTGGCGTGACAAAGAACGCGGGCCACGATCACCAAGACCTGGCACTTCCAGTGTGTCAGCAGGATCTGCCAAAACTTGCTTGGCGACACCGAAGCGCAGTTTGATTTCCTCAGCCTCCGAAGTCGGTGTGCGCAAGGCCATCGCGATGTCATTGGTGATTTGATCGCCCGCGATAGGAATGACTGCCGTATGACGAATCGAACCTTCGCTAAATACCGCGACATCAGTCGTGCCGCCACCGATATCGATCAACACCACGCCGAGCTCTTTTTCATCGTTGGTCAAGACTGCATCAGCCGATGCCATCGGTTGCAAGATCAAGTCAGACACTTCCAAACCGCAGCGACGAACGCACTTCACAATGTTTTGCACGGCTGATACCGCACCGGTGACGATATGCACTTTCACTTCCAAGCGAATACCGCTCATACCAATCGGTTCGCGCACATCATCTTGGCTATCGACGATGAATTCTTGCGGCAAGGTGTGCAGCAATTGTTGATCGGTTGGGATGTTGACCGCTTTCGCTGTTTCAATCACACGCGAAACGTCCATCGCAGTGACTTCTTTATCCTTGATCGCGACCATGCCGCTGGAATTGAAACTACGGATATGACTGCCGGCGATGCCGGTGTAGACATTGCGAATCTTGCAGTCGGCCATCAACTCAGCTTCTTCCAAAGCGCGCTGTATCGATTCAACCGTCGCCTCAATATTGACGACCACGCCTTTTTTCAGGCCTTTCGATTCATGCTGTCCAAGACCAATCACTTCGTGACGGCCATCAGGCATCACCTCTGCCACCACCGCAACGATTTTCGATGTTCCGATGTCGAGACCCACGATCAGGTTTTTTGCGTCTTTTGTCATATCAACCCACTTACCAAATTGTTTAAGTTCTTAATCTAGGTTTTGTTCTTTACTGCCAATTTTTTTTAATTCGTTCGCCTACTGCTTCCATTCGCGCCGTTGCCCTTGCTCGGCAGTGAAGTTTTCAACGCCAAGCCATTCGGGTAACGCATGTCGATGTTGAGGATCTTGTCACCCAAGCGCGTCGTCAACTGCGGATATACACGCGCCAACTGGTCAACTCGCGCTTTCAACTTACTTGCATCTTGCACCCGTCCGAGGTCGACCCGCATGCCGTTATCCAAAAACACCGACCACGCATACCGACTCGACAACTGCACTTCTTCCGGATTCAACTTCAATACTTCAAACCATTCTTTGAACAGCTTGAATTGTTGCAGTACTTCTTTTTCACTACCTTCTGGCCCACTGAGCTTGACGAGTTTGGCGTCATCTTCCGCTTCCGCCAAGTTCGCCGTGAACACATCGCCTTGCGTCGAAATCAAACGCCCGTCTTCCCCCCAAGTTCCCAACACTTCATGCTCTTCCAATTGCACGACCAGGCGATTCGGCCACACCCTTTGCACACTGGCTTTACGCACCCAAGGTACCGACTCAAACGCAGCCCGCACTTGGTCCAGATTCGTGGTGAAGAAATTCCCCTGCACCTTAGGAATTGCTTGATCACGTATCGTCAATGCATTCACATGCCGCAATTCGCGATTCGCTTTTCCTTCAACTCGTACCGCACTCAAGTCAAACACGGGACGATGAATCACCCACCATACCGCAGAACCCACCAGCGCAGCCAGCACTAAACTGAACAACACATTCGCCGTCGCGTTAAGGAGTTTTACGTCATGCCACATACTGAGATCTTTTTCCTAGCTCGTCGTCCGTGCTTACTTCTTGTCAGAAGCAATCTTGAGACGCGCTGTTTTCAAGATCTCTACACACACATCTTCATAACTCATACCTGCCGCCCGCGCTGCCATCGGCACCAAGGAATGACTGGTCATGCCGGGCGAAGTATTAATCTCAATCAAAAATGGTTTGCTATCACGATTGCGCACCAAGACGTCAATCCGCGCCCACCCTTCACAACCAACCGCACGATAAGCTTGCACACACATGTCTTGAATTTGTTTCGTCAACTCAGCTTCGATCGGCGCAGGGCACAAATACTTGGTGTCGTCGGTGAAGTATTTGTTTTGATAATCGTAGTTACCATCAGGCGCGACGATTTCAATCAAAGGTAAGGCATAGGCATCTGCACCACGCCCCAATACTGCCACCGTTAACTCGCGACCTTGAATAAATTCTTCGGCCAACACTTCTTCATCAAACTGCGCAGCCAATGCGTATGCCGCTTGTACTTCTTCTGCAGCGCGTACTTTGGTGATGCCGATGGTTGAACCTTCATGAGGTGGTTTAACGATCAAAGGCAAACCGAGTTGCTCAACCACTTTATTCAAATCCGTTTTACTATCGAGCACTGCATAGTTCGGAGTCGCTAATTGATGGTAAAGCCAAATCTTTTTACTGCAAATCTTGTCCATCGCGATCGACGACGCCATCACACCACTACCGGTGTAAGGAATACCCAATTGTTCTAAGGCGCCTTGCAAACTTCCGTCTTCACCATAACGACCATGCAGAGCGATAAACACGCGATCAAATTTTTCTGCCGCCAATTCGGCCAAACTACGTTCAGCGGGATCAAACGGATGCGCATCAATGCCGCGATTGCGCAAGGCATTCAATACGCCCGTACCTGACATGATCGAGACTTCGCGCTCAGCGGAACGACCACCAAACAAGACCCCTACTTTACCCATCATTTGTTTCAAATCCATTTCGATTCCTGCCTTATTGTTTGCCGGCCAACTTAGCTGGCACACTACTGATTGAACCTGCGCCCATAACCATGACGACATCACCATCGCGCACAACTTGCATCAAACTGCTAGCCATCTCTTGAACGTTTTCCACGAACACAGGCTCGACCTTACCGAGCACACGGATCGCCCGTGTCAAGGCACGACCATCCGCAGCGACAATTGGTGTCTCACCTGCCGCGTACACTTCAGCGAGCACCACGGCGTCGGCACTCGACATGACTTTGACGAAGTCTTCGAACAAATCACGTGTCCTTGTATAACGATGCGGTTGAAACGCGAGTACCAATCGACGCCCCGGATACGCACCACGCGCTGCCGCCAAAGTTGCCGCCATTTCCACTGGGTGATGTCCGTAGTCATCCACCAAGGCGAAACTGCCACCACTTGGAATCGCGATTTCACCGTATCGTGTAAAGCGACGACCCACACCGGTGAATTCGCTCAAGGCTTTTTGCGTCGCACTGTCTTCAACGCCAACTTCACGTGCGATTGCAATGGCGGCGCAAGCGTTTTGTACATTGTGCATACCAGGCTGATTCAAACTCACCTGCATATCGGGGTAGCCGTCTTGCACCACAGTGAAATGCATTTTGCCGTCAGCGGCATAAGCGCCCGTCGCACGAACTTCGGCTTCTTCGTGAAAACCGTAAGTGACGATAGGTTTGCTAATTCTTGGCATGATCTCGCGTATCACAGGATCATCCATGCACAACATCGCCACTCCATAGAAAGGCAAACGCTGAGTGAAATCAACAAAAGCCTGCTTCAACTTAGCGAAGTCATGTTCATAAGTTTCCATATGATCGGCGTCGATATTGGTGATGACTTCGATCACAGGCAATAAATTCAAGAAGGACGCATCGGATTCATCGGCTTCAGCAACGATGAATTCTCCACTACCCAGTTTCGCGTTCGCTCCAGCGCTATTGAGCAAGCCACCGATCACAAAGGTTGGATCGAGCCCACCTTCAGCCAAGACGCTAGCAACCAAACTCGTCGTTGTCGTTTTACCGTGCGTACCGGCAATCGCGATACCACTTTTCAAACGCATCAACTCAGTCAACATCAAAGCGCGTGGCACGATAGGAATGTGTTTTTCGCGCGCTGCAATCACTTCTGGGTTATCGGCTTTGACGGCGGTCGATGTTACCACCGCATCGGCGCCCGCAATATTTTCCGCCGCATGGCCTAACATCACCTTCGCGCCCAAGCTCGCCAAGCGTTGTGAAGCTGCGTTACTACTGAGATCGGAACCCGAAATCACGTAACCGAGATTCAACAAGACTTCGGCAATGCCGCTCATACCGGAGCCACCGATACCAACGAAATGCAGATGTTTGACTTTATGTTTCATTCTGTTTTCTCAAAAATACTGACTACTGATTATGCTTGCCGCACTTGCTTCCACTTTTTTTCAAACGCCAGCGAGGTCTTCCAAAATTTTGGCAATGGTATCGACCGCATTACGTCGCCCTTGCACGTAAGCGGCATTCGCCATGTTTAAGCAATCTTCTCGTTTCATCCCCAACACCAACGCCGCAAGCTGTTGTGGACTCATGTCACTTTGTGGCAAATGAATAGCGCCACCTTCTTTACTCAACCATTGTGCATTCGCGCGTTGATGTGAAGTACTTGAGGCCACCAAAGGCACCAAGACACTGGCCACACCTGCGGCAGTCAACTCGGATACCGTGATCGCACCTGCGCGGCAAATTACCAAATCCACTTCGGCATAGCGTCGTGGCATATCGTTGATGAAGTCCACCACCTCGGCTTCTACTCCAAGTTCCGCGTAACGTTGACGCAGACCTTCAACATGCTGCTTGCCTGATTGGTGCGTTAAGATCGGACGCTGATCAACTGGCATCGCAGCCCATGCCTGCGGGATGCATTCATTCAAGGCCTTGGCACCTAAGCTGCCACCGACTACCAAGACCCGCAACACACCAGACCGCGCTGCATATCGTTGCGCCGGTGCTGGCAAGGCAGTGATGTCACGCCGAATTGGATTGCCGGTAAACACCGACTTTGCATCATCGTGCTGCGCACTCGCATCCTGCGCTGGCAAACCGAACATCAATTTCTTCGCGAACGGTTTCAAAACTTTATTCGACAACAGCAATGGTGCATCGGCATTCATCAAAACGACAGGTCGACCAGTTAATGCCGCACTAACTCCGCCCGGCACGGTGACATACCCGCCCATACCAAGCACAACACTTGGTTGACGACGACGCATCACACCAAAACACTGGAAGAAGCTGGCAACTAATTTCACTGCACCAGTCAAACTGTGCTTCAATCCTTTGCCACGCAATCCGGTGAAATCGAGTTGGTCCATATCGATACCATGCTTGGCAACGATCTCTGCTTCCATGCCCGTCTTGGTTCCAAGCCAAGACACTGTCCAACCACGTTGCTGCATTTCATCAGCGATCGCGAGCCCTGGAAAGATATGCCCACCAGTGCCCGCTGCCATCACCAGCAAATGTTTCGCTTGAGTCGTCATGGTCGACCTCCACGCATCATCACGCGATTCTCATAATCAATACGCAGCAGCAAAGTTAATCCTATACAGTTAATCAAAACCCCCGAACCACCGTAACTCATCAAAGGCAAAGTCAAACCTTTAGTCGGCAACACGCCCAAATTCACACCCATATTGATGAAGGTTTGCACGCCAATCCAAATACCAATGCCTTTTGCTGCCAAGCCGGCGAAGGTGGCATCGAGCACAATCGCTTGACGACCGATGTCGAAGGAGCGCTTGATAATCCAATAGAACAAAAAGATCACCGTTACCACACCGACATAACCAAGCTCTTCACCAATCACCGCCAACAAAAAGTCGGTATGCGCCTCCGGCAAGTAATGCAATTTTTCGACACTGGCACCGAGGCCTACACCAAACAACTCGCCACGCCCGAACGCGATCAAGGAATGCGTCAACTGATACGCCTTACCCAAAGCGTTATCTTCTTGGAAGGGATCGAGGTAAGCGAAAATCCTTTCACGACGCCAAGGCGATAGCAAAATAACTGAAGTAAAAATGCCGACCAAAGTCGCCGCGATGCCACCAAACCAAATACCGTTGATACCACCCAAGAACAAAATCCCCATGGCGATACAAACGATTACACCAAACGCGCCAAGATCCGGTTCCAACAGCAACAACAATCCCAAGACACCGACCGTGACCAACATCGGTAAAAAGCCTTTGGTCAATTTATGCATGTACTCTTGCTTACGTACGGTGTAATCGGCTGCGTACAAAACCATAAAGAGTTTCATCAACTCTGAAGGCTGAAGATTGAAGCCTTTGAACGCCAACCAGCGCTTCGCACCATTGACGCCCTTGCCCACACCGGGAATCAACACCAAGACCAACAAGATCAAAGTGAAGATGAACAAATACGGTGCGGCTTTCTGCCAATCTTCCACGCGAATACGGAACACAAAAAAGCTCACCCCGATCGAAACCAAAATGAACATCGCTTGGCGAACTAAGAAATGCGTGTTTTTATAGTTCGCGTACTTCGGTGAATCTGGTAAAGAGATCGATGCTGAATACACCATCACCATCCCGAACACCATCAAGATTAAAGTGACCCACACCAAAGGTTGGTCGTACTCCATCATCTTCGAGCGCTGCACAAAATGGGTGCTCGTTTGCTGATTCGCAAACGGACGCCATTGGCTCAAATTGAGGAGCATTTGCTTCATCAGCACACCTCTCCTGCATTCAAGGCCACTTCACGCACGGCGTCGATGAAAACCTGCGCGCGGTGGGCGTAATTCTTGAACATGTCTAAGCTCGCGCACGCTGGCGACAATAAAACGATGTCGCCCGCAGTTGCCACTGCAGCCGCTTGTGACACAGCCTGCTCCAAACTTTCGCAATCTTTCAATGTGACCTGCGTAACTTCTAAGGCAGCGCGTATCGCTGCGGCGTCTTTGCCGATCAAGAAAACCGCTTTCACATACTGCATCACCGGCTTGGCCAAAGGCGTGAAATCTTGTCCCTTACCATCACCACCCGCCAGCAAAATAATTCGAGCTTGATCGCCACCTGTTTCAGCACCCAAACCTTTCAATGCGGCGACGGTCGCGCCAACATTGGTGCCCTTGCTATCGTCAAAGTAAGTCACACCGGCGATGGTATTGACGAGCTCAACACGATGCGGCTCGCCTTTATAATCACGTAATGCATGCAGCAAAGGCGCCAATGGCAAACCAATGCCACGACATAAAGCGACCGCAGCTAAGGCATTGCTGGCATTATGCTGACCACGAATCTTCAAGGCATCTGCTGGCATTAAGCGACTGATGAAGACCTCAGCTGCCTCTTGATTTTTCTTACGACGACGGCTGGTGCTTTCCTCTTCTTCAGGAGAGTTCGCATGCGCTAACCAAACCATGCCGCCCTCGTCGAGTAAACCAAATTCACCATCATTTTTCGGCGCATCAACGCCAAAACTGAGATAGTCTTGATTGCTAGGTTTGAGCATGGACATCACGAGAGCATCATCGCGATTGAGGATTTGTAGTGTCGTTGTGCCGAAGATCTTGGCTTTGTCATCGCAATAGTTTTTCATCTCGCCATGCCAATCGAGATGATCTTGCGTGACATTGAGCACCGTCGCCACATCCGGGTTGAAACTTACGCTGCTATGCAGCTGGAAGCTCGACAATTCCAACACCCATACTTGCGGCAAAGCGTTTTGATCGAGACATTCACATAACACATCTAACATCGCTGGACTGATATTGCCCGCGATACGTGTTTGCATGCCGGCACGTGCACATAATTGCCCCGTCAAACTAGTCACGGTGGTTTTGCCATTGGTGCCGGTGATGGCGATGATCTTAGGTTGATAGGCCTGGGTTTCCTTCAGTTCAGCCAAGGCTAGCGAGAACAATTCCAACTCGCCCCAAACTGGCACGCCCAATTCCGCGGCACGCTCAATAATCACTTTGAGATCGCCATGCGGGGCGAGGCCTGGACTAACGAATACCGCATCAATGTTATCCAACAACTCGGCTTGCAAAGCACCACCGAAAAATTCCGCCTCGGGGGCGAGTGCTTGCAACTTGTTCAAACGATCTGGTTGCGAACGCGTATCGGCTACGCGCAGGTGCGCGCCAACGCGCTTCAACCAACGCGCCATCGCCAACCCGGATTCTCCGAGTCCGACAACCAAGATACGTTTTTCAACAAAGTTCATCATTTTACTTCCCTGATCGATTCTTCAAGCTTTATCAGCGCAGTTTCAACGCAATTTCAGCGACGACAAGCCCAACAACACCAGCAACATCGTGATAATCCAAAACCGCACAACCACTTGCGTTTCTTTCCAACCTTTTTGTTCAAAATGGTGGTGCAATGGCGCCATCAAGAACAAGCGCTTACCAACACCGTATTTTTTCTTGGTGTATTTGAAGTACGTCACTTGCAACATGACCGAGAAAGTCTCCACCACGAAAATGCCGCCCATGATGAATAACACCACTTCTTGACGCACGATCACCGCAACCGTACCGAGCGCACCGCCCAATGCCAAGGCGCCAACGTCGCCCATAAACACTTGCGCCGGATGAGCGTTGAACCACAAGAATGCCAAGCCGGCACCGGCCATCGCGCCGCAGAAAATCAACAATTCACCGGCACCAGGGATATAAGGAATCAACAAATATTTGGAATAACCAGCGTGGCCAGTGAGGTAAGCAAATAAACCGAGCGCAGAACCAACCATGATGGTCGGCATAATCGCGAGGCCGTCGAGACCATCAGTCAAATTCACAGCATTACTCGTCCCGACGATGACGCAGAAGGTCAAAGCGATGAAGCCCCAAACACCGAGTGGGTAATTGAAAGTCTTGAAGAAAGGAATGATCAAATCGGCTTTCGGCGGCAAGTCGAGGCTGAAACCCGACTGCACCCAAGCGACGAACAATTCCATCACTTTGCTATTGGTTGGTGCCGATACCGTAAACGCCAAATACACGGCAGCAACAATACCGATCAAGGATTGCCAGAAGAATTTTTCACGCGAAGCCATGCCGTTAGGATCGCGATAAACGACTTTACGATAATCATCAACCCAACCGATCGCACCGAAACCCAAAGTCACGATCAAGACCACCCACACGAAACGATTGCTAAGATCAGACCACAGCAAAGTTGAAATACCGATCGCGATCAAAATCAAAGCGCCACCCATGGTTGGTGTACCCGATTTCACCAAATGTGTTTGTGGACCATCCGTGCGCACAGCCTGTCCAACTTTCATACGGGTCAGCATACGGATCACCGCTGGGCCTGCAATTAGGCCAATGGCAATCGCTGTCATCGTCGCAAACACCGCGCGGAAGGTGATGAAGCCAAACACGCGCATGAAGCCGATGTCTTGTTTAATTAATTCTGCTAACCAGAGCAACATATTATTTCCTAATCTTCTTATTTCTCGTTATTGTGTTTTTTGCTTTGTTTTTACTTTGTTCTTATTTGCGTTCCAGCTACTTAATGACTACTAACTAATTCCGCACCCGTCAAATGCGCAACCACTCTTTCCATTTTCATGAAGCGTGAGCCTTTGATCAGTAAAGTTTGTCCCGCTGCATTTTTCGCTTCGAGTGCGTGCAACAAGCCGGCGATATCATCGAAATGACGCGCACCATCACCGAAGGCTTCACTTGAGGCCTTCGCCAAACTGCCCAAGGTATACAAAGACCCGACGCCACACTGCTTGGCGTACTCACCGATCTCACGATGAAAGGCCGCACCGTCTGCACCAACCTCACCCATATCACCCAAGACTAAACTAGTACCATCTTGTTGAGCAGCGAGTACGTCAATCGCTGCACGCACTGAGTCAGGATTGGCGTTATAGGTGTCATCAATCACGCGCGCACCGCCACTCGCTTGCTTGGGCTGCAGACGTCCATTGACCGGTGAGAATTTTTCCAAACCTTGCACGATGGTCGCCAAGGGAATGCCCGTGGCCAAACAACAAGCACAAGCAGCGAGCGCATTCAAGACGTTGTGCTGACCGGCTGCTGCGAGACGCAGGGGCACGACTTGGCCGCGCGCGTGCACCTGCAAACGACTACCAAAAGGCAAAACCTCAACCTCGGCATACACATCGGCATTCGCATCAAGCCCAAAGCTCATGGCACGACGGCCAGGCACTTCATCGACATAGGATTGCCATAAGGCGCTGTACTGATCGTTTGCAGGAAAAACGGCGACCCCATCAGCAGGCAGGGCACGAATTGCCGAACCATTTTCAATGGCAACAGCCTCAACACTTTGCATAAACTCTTGATGTTCGCGTTGCGCGTTATTGACCAAGGCCACATTCGCCAGCGCTGCACCACTAATCAATGCGATCTCGCCGGGATGATTCATCCCCATTTCAATCACAGCGGCCTTCACGCCTTGATGCAAGCGCAGTAAGGTCAAAGGCACGCCGATCTCATTATTCAAATTACCTTTGGTCGCGATCATTTGCGCTTCGCCAAACTGCTGCAGCAAAATACTTGCGATCATTTCTTTGACGGTGGTCTTGCCATTACTACCTGTGACTCCAATCACTGGGATCGCAAATTGCTGGCGCCAGAATTTTGCGATCGCCAATAATGCGAGCTTGGTATCGGGCACGACCAAAGCCGGTCCTGATATCCCTTCCGGTAAATGATCCACCACCAACGCCACTGCACCCGCTGCTTGAACCTGCGGCAAAAACGCGTGAGCGTCAAAACGTTCACCACGCAAAGCCAAGAACAAATTGCCAGCTTGCACCTGACGACTGTCCGTGCTCAAGCCAACAAAAGCCGCATCGCCGTGCAAGACTGAGCCCGGAATGAGACTTTGTAATTGTTGAAGGCGGGCCTGAATCACGAACTTCTCCTCATGGTGGCATTGGTCGCCACCGTTGCTAAGGCAAGGCGCGCGTGTTCCTCATCTGAAAACGGCCATTTCTTACCATTGATATCTTGATAGTTTTCATGCCCCTTACCCGCCAACAAAATCACATCGTTGACGCCTGCATGTTTGACTGCATACAGAATCGCTGCGGCACGATCTTCAATCGTCGTTGGTGCGCCTTCCATGCCAGCGACAATGTCCAAAATAATTTTTGCCGGATCTTCGGTGCGCGGGTTATCACTGGTCACAATCACATGTTGTGCCAACTGCGCGACCTTACCCATTTGTGGACGCTTACCTGGATCACGATCACCACCGCAGCCGAACACACACCACAATTCACCTTGTCGCTCTTTTGCAACCTCTTGCAAGGTTTCAAGCGTCTTTTGCAAAGCGTCGGGTGTGTGTGCGTAGTCAACCACCACCATCGCTTGCCCCGGCGTACCGAGCTGCTGCATGCGACCTTGTACTGACTCCAATTTCTCTATCGTTGCGACAGCCTTGTCGAAAGCAATGCCACGAGCGAACAAGACCGCTAATGTAGCAAGAGTATTGGAGACATTGAAACGACCTATCATTTGCGTCTTGACGATGCCACTGCCATAAGGCGAATCGAGATAGAAACTGGTGCCGGCGTGAGTGGAGCGCAATTGCGTTGCGCGCAGAGCTGGAACATCAATCTCAACTTCTGCATCGAGCGTGTACGCCAGAATCGCCGTTTGCGCGCTAGCTTTTAGTTTCGCGATCAGCTGTAAACCAAATTCGTCATCGGCATTGATCACAGCCGTTTGCAACTGCGGCCAAGCAAATAACATCGCTTTGGCATCGGCATAGGCTTCCATGGTGCGATGGTAATCGAGATGGTCACGCGTCAAATTGGTGAACACGGCCACATCAAAATGCAGACCGTTCAAACGGCCTTGGTGCAGGCCAATCGACGAAGCTTCGATCGCTAAGGCACGTGCACCTCGCGCATAAGCATCCGCGAGTTTCTCTTGCAGTTGCAAGGCATCTGGCGTGGTAAAACCGGTTTCATTCAAGGCGCTGAGATGACCTTCGCGATAGGTTCCTACACCCAAGGTACCAATCACCGCACATGGTGTCGCGCTTAAAGAAAGGGCACGGGCAATCCATTGTGAGCACGAAGTTTTACCATTGGTTCCGGTCACAGCGACCGTGAACATATCGGCTTGAATATTGTTGTACCACGCATTACCGATGGCGCCGAGGGCTTGATTCAAGTCCTTCATTTGTGCGACAGGAACTGCCATGTCAGCTAGCTCGACACCACCTGCAGTGACCACAATGGCAGCCGCACCGCGTTCGATGGCGTTCGCGATGAAATCTCTGCCATCGCCTTTGCCACCCGGCACGGTAATCGCAAAAAATACATCACCCTCTTGCACCACGCGCGAATCGGTAGTCAACTTGGCTTCTGGTGCGACTTCGCGCAACCACGCGATCAAACTTGTGAGGTTTTCGAAAGTTTTCATCACAAGCTCTCCGGTATACCTTCGTCAGGAATAATATTCATGACGGAAGAATCAGGAACCACATTCAAAGACCGCAATACGTTCTGCATAATCGCCGCAAAAACTGGGCCTGCTACTGGACCAGCAAAATGCCCGCCAACCGTAGGTTCGTCAATCATGACGGCGACGATCACCCGAGGATTCGATACCGGCGCGAAACCAACGAAATCAACCGCATATTTATTGACATAACGCCCGTCCTCGATTTTGTGAGCTGTACCAGTCTTACCTGCCGTTCTGTAACCAGGAATCCGAGCTTGCGGTGCAGTGCCCCCTGGCAAAGTAACCGTTTCCAGCATCTCGCGCATTTGCATCGCAGTCTTTTCCGAGATCACGCGTGTCCCCATTTGAATTTCATTTGATTGCATGAAAGTCAGAGGAATCGTGTCGCCACGACGTGCAAAGATCATATAAGCCCGAGCAATTTGAATCAGAGAAACCGATAAGCCATGACCATAGCTCATCGTCGCTTGCTCAATTGGACGCCAGGTTTTGTAATTACGCATACGGCCGGCGACAGCACCCGGAAATCCAACCTTTGGTTGCTGCCCAATACCGAGCGACGTGAACATTTCCCACATCTCTTGCGCTGGCATTTGCAAAGCCATTTTCGCAGTACCAATGTTCGACGATTTTTGAATCACTTGAGCGACGGTTAAAGAGCCTTGTTTATGCGCATCGTGGATCGTCGCCGTGCCTATCGTCATCGCGCCTGGGGCTGTTTGAAACACCGTGTCCGGTGTAACACGGCCGGTATCTAAGGCTAAAGACACTGTGAATGGCTTCATGGTCGAGCCAGGCTCAAAGGTGTCGGTCATGACGCGATTTCGCAATTGGGCGCCGGTCAGGTTCGCACGATCATTGGGGTTGTAGGTCGGCAAATTCACCAAGGCCAGCACCTCGCCAGTGTGCACGTCGAGCACAATCGCACCACCCGCTTTGGCCTTATGTTTTTCGATTGCTTCCTTCAAGTGCGTATATGCAATGTATTGAATTTTGCTATCAACAGATAGGCGCAGATCTTTGCCATCATGTGGCTCACGAATCGACTCGATATCCTCAACGATACGTCCCAAGCGATCTTTAATCACACGACGACTGCCGTTCTTACCAGCTAAGCTTTTCTCAGCCGCTAGTTCGATGCCTTCTTGTCCTTTGTCTTCGACATTGGTAAAGCCGACCACATGCGCCATCACTTCGCCTTCAGGGTAGAAGCGCTTGTACTCTTTGCGCGTTTCAATACCAGGAATATTTAAAGCCACGATCTTGTCGGCGACATCTTGCTCGACTTGACGCTTCAAATACACAAACTGTTTATCTGAATCGAGTTTCTTACGCAAATCGGCTTCGCTCATTTCAAGCAAACGCGCCAATTCTGTAATTTTCTCCTTTGGCGCATCCACCACATCTTCGGGAAAAGCGGCAACTGCTTTCACCGGAATAGAAGACGCCAAAACTTGGCCGTTACGATCCGTGATTTTGCCGCGCGTTGCTGGTAGTTCTATGGTTCGTGCGTAACGTGTCGCGCCCTGCTTTTGGAGAAACTCTGTGTTCATACCTTGCAAGAACAAAGCACGCCCCATCAGGCCGAAAAATGCCCCGAACAGCAAGAACAAAACAAGGCGTGAACGCCACACCGGCAATCGCACTTCATCGAGTACCGGATTCGAAGAAAAGGAAACGCCGCGTGCAGCGGCTGTCCGTGAAGTTTGATTGTGGCGGCTCACTTGATCGCCTCCGCAGTCAGGTATTGCGTACGAACAGGGGTTAAGGTCGTCATATTTAATTCTCTTTCGGCGACCGCCTCAATTCGTGAATGCTTACCGAAAGTCGATTGATCGAGCTTCAGCTGCGTCCATTGCAAATCATATTGTTTCGCTAGCGCTTGGGAGCGTTCGAGTTCAATGAATAGACTACGCGCCTGATATTGCGCATTGATCAAAGAGAGGGCGCAAGCGACCAAGATGATGCCGAGTAAGAGATTAATGCGGGTTGCCATTACTGCCCTCCCGCGATGCGCTGTGCTACTCGCATAATTGCCGAGCGGGCACGTGGGTTGGCCAAAACTTCTTCCTCGCTCGGTTTAATCCGTGACAACAGGCGCATTTGCGGTTGTGGCAAATCAACTGTACGGATTGGTAAGCGACGATCTGGTTGTTCGATTTTCGCTTTCGCATTCATGAATTGCTTCACGATGCGATCCTCCAAAGAGTGAAAACTAATCACCGCCAGCCTGCCATTCGGTGCCAATAAGTCATATGCCGAAACTAAACCGGTCTCGAGGTCCGCAAGCTCTTGATTGATGAAAATCCGTATAGCCTGAAAGGTGCGAGTTGCCGGGTCTTTGCCCTTCTCGCGAGTTTTGACGGCGTTTGCAACGAGCTCTGCAAGCTGCCTTGTACTTGAAATGGGCTCGACCGCCCGGCGAGCAACAATCGCCTTTGCAATCTGAAAAGCAAACCGTTCTTCCCCATAATTTTCTATGACCTCCCTAATTTTTTCCTCTTCCTCCTGCGCCAGCCATTGCGCAGCAGAGATCCCGCGCGTGGTATCCATACGCATATCTAATGGACCATCGTGACGAAAACTAAAACCGCGCTCAGCATCATCAACTTGTGGCGAGGAAATTCCCAAGTCCATCAAAATGCCATCAACCTTTGAAACACCCAATGCTTGCAAACTCTCTGCCATGGTAGCGAAGCTGTCATGCACGATATGAAAACGCGGATCTTGAATGGTTTCCGCATTGGCGATCGCGTATGGATCTTTATCAAAGGCGATTAAGCGCCCCTGCGGACCGAGTTGTTGCAGTAATTTGCGGCTATGACCACCACGGCCAAAAGTGCCATCGACGTAGATACCATTGGCGCGCTCAGCATGAATATCGAGCGCTTCAATAGCCTCGTCCAACAACACCGTAAGGTGAATCAGTTCTCCTGTATGCATGACAGTCATAGGGCTATCAGAAGGAGAAATTACTCAATGCCTCAGGCATGCCGCCTGCGATCGCTTGCGCCTCGTTTTCAGCAAGCTTAGCGGCATCCCAAATCTCGAAATGCGAGCCCATACCGAGCAACATCACATCTCGCTGCAAACCGACCGCGTTGCGCAGTTCCGGTGCGACCAAGATACGCCCGGTGCCATCCATTTCTACATCGGAGGCATTACCGAGGAAGATACGTTGCCAAGCACGCGCAGCCATCGGCCAAGCAGCTATTTGTTCACGATGGGTTTCCCAAGTCGGGCGTGGAAACAAAAGTAAGCAGCCGTGCGGGTGACGAGTTAAAGTCACTCGCCCTTCGCACAGCACATTCAAGGCGTCACGATGCCGCGCCGGAATTGACATCCGTCCTTTCGCATCGAGATTGAGTGCTGAAGCGCCTTGAAACACGTTTTACCCTATCGTTTGAGAATTTGATCTGAAAGTGAATTTTCGCCACAAAAAAACACTTTTTCACACTTTTTCCCACTTTAGAGGAAGCTTTGAGCTGGGTCAAGCGAATTTAAAAGGAAAAACGGGAATTTCTTGAATAAAGTCAATGACTTAGCGTAGACACTTAATCCGAGAAAATGAAGAAAATCTCTAAAAATTAGGGACTTAGGAGCAACACTGAAAGTGAGACCTGAGCAATAAACATGTGTTTATGCAGGTTTTGAGGGAAAATGCTGGCTTGCTTAAAAAAGCGACAGTTGAAAACTCGCCTTGACCTGCTACTTGACTGTCAAGGCGAGCAATAGGCGTCCTGGTTCAGCAGTGAATCTGGAGACATTGAGCGCACGAGAGGCGATTTATTCTTCACTCTCAAGTAGTTCAATAAAGGCGTCTTCAGGGACGGCTTTCGAAAAATAGAAGCCCTGGTATTCATCACACTGACTGCTGATCAGCGTGTCGAGTTGCACTTTATTTTCGACGCCTTCTGCAACTACCTTGAGGCCCAAGGTTTTGGCCATCGCGATAATTGCCATCACAATCGCCGTATCATTGGCATTGCTCGGCATATCATTGATGAAGGACTTATCGATCTTTAAGCTATCAACAGGGAAGCGTTTTAGATAGGCTAAGGACGAATAACCAGTACCAAAATCATCAATCGACAAGGTGTATCCGGCGGCCTTTAAACCATCCATATGTGCAATCGCTTGCTCGTGATTATTCATCACCATGCTCTCGGTGATCTCGAATTCCAAATCACTTGAAGAGATTTCCCAAAAATCGATCACTTGTTTAAGCTCATCAAGCAGACCATCATCACTAAACTGTGCGCCCGAGAGATTGATCGCTATACGACCAAACTTCTTCTTGGACAAACGAAACTTCGCCACCGCGCCGCAAACCATATCAAGCACTTGCATGCCCATCCTACCAACTAATCCGGCCTCCTCTGCAAGTGCAATAAACTCGGTCGGATAAAGCAAACCGTTCTCAGGATGCTGCCACCGAATCAGGGCCTCAGCGCCAACAATCTTACCGGTCTTGACATTGACTTTAGGCTGATAGTGCACAACAAATTCCTGATTATCGATGGCGCGCCGCAGTTGCGCTTCGAAGGCCAAACGTTCGATGGTATGCACGTTCATATTGGCATCGTAGAACTGGTAATTATTTTTCCCGTTATGTTTGGCGCGATACATAGCAATTTCAGAATGCTTCATCAGCACTTGGGAATCAACGCCATCATCGGGATACACTGCAATACCTATGCTCGCGCTAATCTGCAATTCTTGGCCAGCGATTTCAAACGGTGTGGCGGCAGATTTCAGAAGTCGATCCGCGATATCGGTCAAATCTCGCGGACTCTTATAGCGATCTAGCAAAAGCATAAACTCGTCGCCACCGACGCGCGCTAAGGTATCAGCATCAGATAACTCAGACTTCAAACGTGTTGCCACATCACGCAGAACTTTATCACCCTCTTCATGATCAAAGCTGTCGTTGATGGCCTTGAAGCGATCAAGGTCTAACAACAGAACCGCGAGGTGGGTCTTACTATCCTCGGCATAGGTCAAAGCTTTGGAAAGGTACTGATTAAACAAAAAACGATTTGGCAGCTTCGTGATCTCATCGTAATGCGCGAGGCGTATCGCTTTTTCTTCCGCTCGTTTGCCTTCAATCGCAATACTGGAGACATCGGTAGCGATACTAATCAAACTTAAGTCTTCATTGCTGAGCGCTGCGGTCGACTCAGTAAATAAGGTAAAGGTACCGAGGATCAGACCTGTTTTCCCCATGATGGGCCAAGAACCGACGGCGGCATAGTTGGCCAATAGTTTTCTTTGTACGATGAATTCCATCTCGGGTGCACGTGGAATATCGGTGACCCAAATAGGCACAACTCCTAGCACCGCCTCACTCCACACACCATTGCCGCGACAGACAGGCGCCTCGGTTAACTGACGACGCAAGATTTCAGGGAAATGGTGGCCAATAGTCTGCGTGAATACGCGCTGATCCAAGGATAACAACTGTACGCCGCAGTGCCAGTGCGGATTATTGCGCTCGACAAAATGACAGGTATCGATCAGGATCGACTCCAAACTCTCACTACTACCAATCAATTGCAATAACTGATTTTGCCCTTGCAACATGCGCTCCGCGTGTTTGCGCTGCGAGATGTCACGCATAACGCAAAAGACGATTGTTTCGTTCGAAATCATGACGCGACTTAAGGTCACTTCACTAAACCAATCTTTACCTCGTCGATGGGCAATCCATTCAAATTTCTGCACTTGGCCTTGGAACGCGAGATCGACAAATTTCTTAATCGCCTCCGCTTTCTTCGCTGCCACGGTCGGTTGTGTATAACGCCAATCGGCGGAGAACTCGCCAATATCTAAGCTATACAAATCGGCCTTCACATCAACCGCCAACATCTCTAAGGCATTCTGATTGCCATCGACGAAACGGTAAGATTTATCGATCAGCAAAATCCCGTCTTGCGCGTCTTGGAATAACAAACGATAGCGCCGTTCGCTATCACTCAAGCGCTCTCGAGATTGGCGCAAGCTAGTGATCTTTTTGTACAGCAAGAAAGCCAAGACCAAGCTAAATAAAATAGTCAGAGCAGCTAATATCAGTTTTTGCTCAACGCGCTTCTTCCACTCCAATAAGATCGTATCAAGGTCACGTGCAAAGGCCACCACCAAAGGAAAATCCTTCATCTTCAGCATGGTGTAGACCAAGCTCTGATCTTTACTCGTTACGACGCCTTCAGCACGACCAGCACTTTCCATTAAGGTCGCGATTGAGTCATTCAGCTGCGTATCTACTTCATCCTTCTTATACTGCACTTTTTCCATCATTGCCTGCACAATGATCTGGCCATTTCTGTCGTACAAAGAGACTTTGGCGCCCGCATCCTTCGCCACACGCTCGTAAAACTCTTGGAAATAGGTGAGACTAATTTCAGCCTGTACTTGGCCAGCAAGCTTGCCACCAGAATCAAGGAAGTTGCGTGCCAAAGGTAAAAATGCTTGATTACCTTTCTTGGCTTTAAACACTGAGCCCAAGACAATTTCACGAGGATTGCTATTCGGCTTCGTGAGAGCTTTGATGTAGTCTTGCGCCGATAGATCAATAGGATCAACTGGGAAACGCGCTGATGAGGCCCAAAGCATGCCCTTAGAATCGACTAAAGACAAAGCGTGAATAAATGGCGAGCCGCGCCGTTGCGCACCAAGTACTTGGCGCACACTGGCCTCATCATGTAAGACTGTATCAGTTTGATTTTGCAAGGCGTCAGCTGCGCTGACTAATTCTCGAGAGGCATCGTTCAAAACACGATTGGCATGCTCTTCGAACATGCGCGTGTTCAACAAACTGTTCTTATTAGCGGCAGCAATCGTAAGCGCACGGTCTTGTTCGATCGACCACCAAGTCTGTCCGACAATAACTGCAATAATCACGAAGACGCATGACACCAGCACCCAGATGGGCACTTCCCAAGCATCTCGTTTCACTCGATTGGGCATGCACTGCCTTTCTTGTTGATGAGGCTATGTTCAATACCATCGAAGTGTATCACCGCTATTTATTTTCAACCAAGAAAAGCAAGTAAACCCGTGTATATTTAGCAAACACCGGTCGCAGTGAATCGAAATGTTTGAATTGCAGATTGGCTTAGTGATATACCGCAGCACACCAAGAAGTTGACTTAAGTTTTATACAAAAAATTATGTATTGAAAATTGAAGCAGACCGATAGGCCGGATTCTGTTACGGCAAACACGATTGCTCGCACCTGCTATGACAATCATTCCTCTAGGCGACGGATTGCTCCGCCGCTCAAGCTTTCTACCCGCACGCTCCGCGAGCCACATCATCGCGTGCCTATTTGAAATTGCTCCGGGTGGAGGTTACCGCGTTTCACCCTTCGTGGTTTAGTGCCGCTTGCGCTTTACTACGCCCCAAAGACTCGTCTCTGTGGCCCTATTCCTCGCCTTATACCGCCATGCGCTTTCGCGCACTTTAGCTTTCAACGTACGGCCGTTAGCCGTCACCCTGCTCTATGGAGTCCGGACCTTCCTCTCGCCCTCGTGTAGAACATTTGGGCCAGCGATTGTCTAGTCTGCTTCAGACCACATTGTACCAGCTACTCACTATAGACATAAAAAAACCGCCAAACTTTGTTGGCGGTTTTCGCATTACATGCTTCAAGACTCATTCTTTCGAATTAAGCATTTTGTGCTTGAGCGTTTCGTCAGCCGGTTGATTGCCAAGCCAAATCTTCAAAACACCATTATAGAAATTAGCGTCATTGATATGGTCACCAATCTTTTCACCGTTAAGCTGACACACGACACCCGTGCCTGGTACCCAATCAAAGGTCAGAACATCGCCTTTTTTCAGCTTCGGCACAGTGGAGAAAATTTTACCAAAGGTCACCATCGCACCTACCAAACGCGTACGTTCTGCGGTATCTAAGTTATTGCGTAAGCCATCAAGGAAACGTTGGCCTAGATCGTCGTTGCTGAGTTCACGCATCATCACCAAGGTCACGCGCTTCGCACCTGGCAAGGCTAAGACTTCTTGCGTAGTTGATTTCAGTTCAGGCAGATATAAAGCGGCCACGTAGACTTTAAACACCACCTTGTAGCGCACCCCGGCGCCATTGAGTTTCAACGTTTGACCATTGACCTGTACCGTGTCATCAAGCTTAACACCCGCGACCACAGTATCAGCCTGTGCGCTGGTGACGGCCGCCATACTCAATCCCAGGCCAGCAGCAACACCGGCCACGATACGTACTAACTTTTGCAACAACTTCATAAGATCTCCTCATGTTTCAGGGTAATGATGCAGTGTGTGCATCGCCACGGCCTCATCGCGAAATTACGAACGACCGTTTTATTTTGTGCGCTTCACATTAGAGATAATTTTTAGAGGGTGCAAGTCTAATCGACACGAAAATCCGCATTTTTTACTTGCTCCTACGGATTTTTTTTGAAAAGCAAAGCAGAATCACAACTAGTTTGCAAACTACCTAGTAAAGCCATCAACATCTCAAACTCAAGTTAAGCCCGATTCATCAGGACGGGGCTACTTACAGGTGCCTAGTGGATCAATGTGGACGCACTTCTTTTTTCAAAGCCGCGAGTGCCATATTCTCGACCACCTTAGGCGCTAACAATTTCAGCCAACGCCCCAATTTCGCTCTACTTTCCATGATGACGTCGCGCTCGCCCCGATTCATGCCAGCAATCATCAGCGCAGCGCAGGTTTCTACGGGCATCGCCTTGTCTTCTTTGAGACCACTGCTACCCGCAGCAAGCCCTTGCGCGTTATAGCCGCGATAGCGAATCTGTGTCGCCACCACGCCGGGATAAGCCAAGGTCACAGTCACGCCTGCATCACGCAATTCGGCTCTCAAGGCTTCGAAAAATCCATTCATCGCAAACTTGGTGGCACTGTAGGCATTACGCCCCGGCACGCCGACTAAACCAGCAAGTGATGACACTGCGAGAATCTTGCCGCGACTACGACGCAGATACGGCAGAGCAGCATGGGTGCACCAAACACTACCCCAAAAGTTAACCCGCATCAGATCTTCATACCATGACAGGTCTTCGACATCACTCAACAAAGCTTGCGCTGATTTGCCGGCGTTATTAATGAGGACATCGAGTTGTCCATACTCGCTCACCGCAGTCGCGATCAATCGCCGACATTCAGATTCAATACTGACGTCAGTTTGCACCACCAAACATCGTGCATTTTTCTGACGACACTGTTGGGCAACTTGCTCCAACATTTCGACGTTACGCGCAGCCAAGACCAAGGCTGTTTCGGCGCCATACATGCTTGCTAGTTGTCGAGCCATTTCCGCACCGATGCCATCGGATGCGCCCGTGATAACAATGACCTTCATCGAGTCTCCCATGTGTTTAAATCCACCACGCCAATTCATCCCGCGACGCAGCAATTTTGTTTGAAGAATGAGCATACCACTTTCTGTTTGAAGTCAAGTAACTGATGCAACTCAAACTTCATTGTGGTAAAGCTATGCGCAAGCTGCACGAACTGTGATGAATCTGTTAGCTTTACGCTTTTGGTTTTTCCTTCTTCTGTTTTATACAAGATTCTGAATAACATGCCTAACAATTCGCTGACTCCGCGCACGGGCGGACAACTGATCGTCGATGCACTCGAAGTGCATGGCGTCGATACTATTTTCGGCGTTCCCGGTGAAAGCTATTTGCCGGTACTCGATGCTTTACACGATAGCTCGATCAAATTCATCATTAATCGTCAAGAAGGCGGCTCAGCCTTCATGGCCGAAGCTTATGGAAAATTGACAGGCAAACCCGGCATCTGCTTCGTGACCCGCGGCCCTGGCGCTACCAATGCCTCGATCGGCGTACACACCGCACATCAAGATTCGACCGCCATGATTTTATTTGTCGGCCAAGTCGGCAATGACTTTGTTGAGCGCGAAGCCTTCCAAGAAATTGACTATCGCCGCATGTACGGACCAATGGCGAAGTGGGTAGCGCAAATCGATCGTGCTGATCGCATTCCGGAATACATCGCCCACGCATTCCAAGTCGCCACCAGCGGCCGTCCCGGACCTGTCGTCTTGGCGCTGCCAGAAGATTGCCTATCAGCCGTCGCCACGGTCGCCGATACGCTGCATTATCGCGAAGTCCAAGCCAGTCCTTCGAGTACACAAATCAAGCAAGTGCATGAACTCTTGCGCCAAGCAAAGCGTCCTTTCCTGCTGCTCGGTGGTGGAGGCTGGAGCCCCGCTGCTTGCCAACAAGTGGCAGACTTCGCCCAACGCAATGACTTGCCGGTAGGTTGCGCTTTTCGCTTTCAAGACTTGATACCAAATCTGCATCCGAATTATGTTGGTGATGTCGGCATTGGCATTAATCCGAAACTCGCGCAACGCATCAAAGACGCTGATGTAGTGTTGGCGATTGGTCCACGCTTAGGAGAAATGACCACCAGTGGTTACACGATTTTTGAAGCACCAGTACCGAAGCAGCATTTAATCCATGTGCACAGCGATGCGCTTGAACTCGGTCGCGTCTACCAAGCGCAAACCATGATCAACAGCGGCATGAAGGAATTCGCGCAAGTGCTGTCGGAAATAACAAGCTTTAGCGGTCACGATCAAGACGCATGGCGTACGCAATTGGCCGCCGCAAAATCTGAGCTGCAAGCTTGGCAGCAAGAGCCCGCCATCTTCGCCCAAGAGCAAGCGCCACTGAATCTGTGGCAAGTGGTGCAGGATATCAAACGCTTGTGTCCCGCCGATACGATTATTACCAACGGCGCTGGCAATTACGCGACTTGGGCCCATCGCTACTTCCCTTACGGTGGTTGGCGTACCCAATTAGCGCCAACTTCTGGTGCGATGGGGTATAGCGTGCCGGCCGCTGTGGCCGCCAAGATCACCGAGCCCCATCGCACCGTGATCGCTTTCGCCGGTGATGGTGAATACATGATGAATGGTCAAGAACTGGCGACCGCCGTGCAGTACCGCGCTGGTGTCATCATCATCGTCTTTAACAACGGTATGTACGGCACCATACGCATGCATCAAGAACGAGAATTCCCAGCGCGTGTCTCAGGCACTGAATTACACAATCCAGATTTTGCTGCCCTAGCACGCGCCTACGGTGGCCACGGCGAAGCGGTGGAAAATACCGCCGAGTTTGCACCAGCCTTGGAACGTGCCCTCGCTTTTAGCCGCGAACATCAATTGCCTGCTTTAATCGAATTGCGCTATGACGGCAATTTGATCACGCCAGGGGCGAGCTTGATGACTTTGCGCCAGCAAGCGCAAGCGGCGGGTAAATAAGCGGTACACCTGTGGTGAGATGGCTCGCATCTCACCACCTCATCTGAGCAGAGGATCACGATGAAGCTCTCGTTTCACGGTGCCGACCAAAGCGTGACAGGTTCTTGCCACCTCTTGCAATGTGCCGGCAAGAATATCTTGATCGACTGCGGCTTATTTCAAGGTAGCCGCGCCTTGGCCGAAGACAATCAACAAGAGTTTGGTTTTGATGCCAGCACCATAGATTTCGTGCTATTGACGCACGCGCATCTCGATCATTGTGGCCGCCTTCCATTGCTTTATCGGCGCGGATTTCGCGGTGAAATTATCACGACCTCAGCCAGCCGAGATTTGGCGCGGCTGGTGCTACTCGATTCTGCCCACCTACAAGAGGCCGAAGCACGTCGACGCGAGAAACACTGGCATCGTCATACACACCGTTCACATTCGGACTCAGAACCAACACCAGCGCTCTACACCACCGATGATGTTGAACAGTGCCTCAAACTATTTGGTCGCACCGCGCACTATCATCAAGCCTTGCCACTCGCCGCCGGCATCACCGCCCATTTTTACGACGCGGGACATATCCTCGGATCAGCCAGCATCGCTCTCGAATTGGAAGAAGGCGATCATCGTCGGCGCATCGTTTTCTCTGGTGATTTGGGAAGCGACGGCCGGGTTATTCTGCGTGATGCAGAGGCACCGCCACCCGCAGATTTCGTCGTCATGGAAACCACTTATGGCGATCGTTGCCATCGCTCTTTACAAGACTCCGTCACCGAGCTGTACGAAGTGATTCGGTGTAGCTTTCAACGTAATGGCAATGTGATCATCCCCACCTTCGCTCTCGAACGCGCCCAAGAGATCTTGTGGTATTTACGAGAAGGTGTGGAATCGGGCCAACTTCCCGCCGGTCTTCATGTGTTCCTCGATTCACCGATGGCGATCTCTGCGACCGAAATTTTCCGCCATCACCCCGAGTGCTATGACGAACAAAGTGCAGCGCTATTTGCAGCACATCGCGATCCGTTTACGTTGGCGAACTTGCATATTGTGAGGGAGTTGGAAGACAGTATCGCCATCAATCAAATCAAGGGCGGTGCTGTGATCTTAGCTGGCGCTGGCATGTGCACTGGTGGACGCATTCAACACCATCTCAAACATCATTTGTGGGAACGTAATTCGAGTATTGTCTTCGTCGGATTTGCCGCGAAAGGAACTTTGGCACGCCAAATTATTGATGGGCAAAAGTCTGTCCGGATCCTTGGCGAAGAGATTACAGTCAATGCTGAAATTCATACCATCAACGGCTTCTCCGCCCACGCCGACCGCGAAGAACTTTTGGCTTGGCATCAGAAACTCAAAGCTCCAAACACTTTTTTGGTTCATGGTGAATCTGAAGTCATGCAAGAATTTGCCGAAAATTTGAGACAAGCCTGTCATACTCGATGTTTCATGCCACAAATTGGCGATGAATTTGATTTAATCGTTCTCGACTAAATCCATACCGAGGCACCTACATTCATAGCACTAGATAAGTTGAATGGCCTAGAAATGAATCGAAATCCCTAGCCTTACACTTGTTAGACTAACTAGTCGTCGTATAAGTGCCGCAGTTTTCATCAATTAACTTGCCTTGGGAAAAAAATAGGTCGATCATAGACTATCAACCAAATGCGCGTCTGTTGCTATCCTCGAGCAGAGCTCATAAGACTTCTCGTCCTAAAGTTTAGATCACCCTAGTTAATATACCAATACCACCTCAAGTTTACCTACAGAAAGTCAATTTAGAACCAAACTTAGACTACGCCTCAATAGAAAAGGAGAAACATCATGATGCTGATCCGTTCTTGCCTTACGCGTTTCGATGCACCACCGATTTCCGACACGAGCAAAAACACGCTGATTGCGCTTAGCCTCTCGTTCGCCGTGTTCTGCAGTCCCGGGGCGCAGGCCCAGGACGCCAATAGCGATTTCAAAGTGACTGGTTTTCTGACGGTCGTCGGTGGCAAAGTGATCAGTGGCGACAAAGATGGCGTACCTATCCTCAGTGAAAAGTGCCCATGCTATACGGCGGATTGGGGCAATGGTGGCGTCTATCGAGACAATTTCTCGTTCAAACCTGAATCGCGCGCTGGGATACAGCTCAACTACAAACCGACGCCGGAGTTGAGTTTGGTTGGTCAGGTGGTGGTTCGTGGCACAGATTCCACCCCGAATGTTCAATGGGCTTATGGTGGCTACAAATTCAATAAGAATTGGGAATTGCAAGTCGGACGCAAACGCATCCCGCTCTACTACTATTCCGACTTCCAAGACATTGGCTTATCTTATCCTTGGGTATCGCCTCCTCCTGAATTGTACGGTTGGGAGGTGACCAACTACAATGGTGGCAGCCTTCGTTACAACGATAGCTTCGGCGACACTAATTTAAGCGCAAGTTTGTTTGGCGGCAGTGAGACGGTAAAGGATCCACGCTATCTCATGCTGTACTACCCCAACCGGTCCGAAGTTTCATGGAAGAGTATTGTCGGTGGTGATCTCGAAATTAGTCATGGCGCAATGACGATACGCGGCGTCTACTTGAGTACCACCGCCGGTTCCAAAGTTCCCGACTTAGCCCTTAACGACAGCGCCAAACTCAGTGCCTATGGTGTGGCAATGAATCTCGACTTGGATAAGTGGTTTATTCTTTCTGAAGTCACGCAACTTGAGCGCAAATTTGAGGCATCCGCTTACTCGTACAAAGCCCCAGCGATGACATTTGGTGTTGGTGCGCATTTTGGCGAATGGACGCCGTTCCTCAATTACGCACAATATAAAGAGTCAAGCAGCGACACCAGCAAATATGCGCCGCAGTCATTTAAGCGCTGGTCCTTCACTTTAAAATATGATGTCGACGCTAGCAGCGCTTTGAAAGCACAGGTGGATAGGCACACCGATATCACGCGAAACTTCGGAGGTAATGCCAGCGTCTTCCGTCTCAGTTACGACCGTGTTTTCTAGATCAAGGAGAGCATCATGAAAAAACTCATCTCATTGATACTATTGACACTAAGCTG
>CAYWNE010000031.1:0-33861 GCA_964459555.1 uncultured Burkholderiaceae bacterium
GGCGCTTTACAGCCCCGATCTCGGCGTGCTCATTTCGGGCGACATGCTGTTGCCACGCATCTCGACCAATGTGTCAGTGTTCGCAGTCGAACCAGAAGCCAATCCGGTGAAGCTCTACCTCGACTCCTTAGAGAAGTATGGCGATCTTCCTGCGGATTGTTTAGTATTGCCTTCACATGGCAAACCCTTCCAAGGTATGCACAAGCGTATCGCGCAACTACATCAACATCACGCTGATCGATTAGATGAAGTCTTGCGTGCTTGCGCACAGCCACTGTCGGCGCATGACATCGTGCCTATCATGTTCAAACGTGAGCTCGATGCCCATCAACTGACCTTCGCTTTGGGTGAAGCTTTGGCGCATTGCCATTACCTGTGGTTTGAAGGCAAACTCAAACGCGAACTCGGCACCGACGAGGTATATCGTTTTGTGGCATGCTAGTTGTTTAGCCTTGTACTAGTTGTTTATCCTTGTACCTCAGCGCGACATCAATCTCAACCCAAGCATGGAAAAGCACCACAAGCATCACTACTCGGTCTATCTCAAACTCGTCTGTGTCGCTCTGTTTTGAGGTGGCACTTTTATCGCGGGTCGCATCGTTTCAACTGAAGTCCCGCATTTGATCGCCGCTGCTGGGCGTTTTCTGGTGGCTTGCGTCTGTCTGCTGCCCTTGGCGTGGAAGATGGAAGGCGGTTTGCCGAGACTCAGCCGACAACAATTGCTGGCCACGATAGGGCTCGGTGCTAGCGGCATTTTTTTCTACAATCTATTTTTTCTAGCAGCCTTACAACGCATGCCGGCAGGACGTAGCGCCTTGTTCGTTTCACTGAGCCCTATCGTCACGGCTTTATCGATGGCGGTGATTTTTCGCGAGCGCTTAGGCCTGCGCAAGTGGTTAGGCATTGCGATCGCCTTCATCGGCGCTAGTATCGTCTTATCGCGCGGCGAGTTAATGCAAACGATACGTGATGTCTCATCGACTATGGGTTGGGGCGAAGCCTTCATGTTGTGCGCGGTTGGTTCATGGACCACGTACACCATCCTCGGTAAGCAAGCGCTCACGGGACTCAGTCCGATTGCAGCGACGACCTATGCCTCGCTTTGGGGTTTTCTGATGTTGAGTATCGGGGCTTGTTTCCAATGGCAGGAGCTCGATTGGACACGCATCACCTGGCAAGTCAGCAGCGCGATCGCCTTTCTCGGCGTGTTTGGTACGGTGTTGGGATTTGTTTGGTATTACGAAGGCGTCAAAGCATTGGGGCCAGCGCGCACCGCAGTGTTCAATAATTTAGTGCCGGTGTTTGGCGTTGCGCTCAGTGCTGTGATGTTGCATGAAGCGATTTTTATTTCGATGGTGATTGGTGGCTTGTTGGTGATGCTGGGTGTGACGATAACCAATCGCAGCCTCACATCTAACTAGCGACTATCGTCTCAAGTCAAAGATAAGGCAAATGCACCGAACAAGGCGCACAGCGCGAGGAATGCGCCTAGGATAATCAACAAAACAAGGTGACGAGGAAGATCGGGCGATTGTAGACGCCATGTAGGCACGCGTGCCGAGATTGGCTGACTGATGGACTGGCTAATGGAGTGGCTAATCGGCTGACTAATCGGCTGCCCATCAACGGTCTCCGGATCGACACCAAGATTCGTCTCGAGTAAAGCTTGGACGCGACAATGTATCATTTCATCTACCCTAGAAAAATGAAGCTGGCGCCATTAAAACATGCTGCTCACAGCAAAAATTATTTTTCTCAAAAGTAGCGAAATCCAGCACGAAAACACAAACAATTTGCTACCGATGACTCATAAGTTCATCATACCGCGTACTTTCATTCTCATTTTTTGTCAAAAGCCTGCCTCAATTCAGCGCCCGAATAAACGTGCAAATTTGACATCATTGAGCGAGCGCGCTAGAGTGCGAATCCATTTGTTCAATTGCTACTACCGCCTTTTCTCACCTTCATGAAGAATTCTCGTACACATACCGATCGCGTCCAATCTTTGCTCGCGGCGCTAACTTTGGTTCTGACTGCTATCTTGGCTCCATTGCATGCAACAGCGCAGGATTCGGCGCTCAAGCTAGCGCTCACGCCTCAGAATGCTCAAGCCAAGGCTCAATCCAAACAACTACTAGAACAAGAATTCAAAGTCGTGCAAGAGCAAGCTCAAGCACAAGCGGGGCCTCGTCTTTGGTACGCTGGTTTTGGTTTTGACTCAGGTACCGGAGCCTTTCGGGGTGATGTCGATCTGACTGAAAAACGCATCAAAGCTATCAACCCCCATATACTCAGCTACAAACTCGATAACCAAGTGCAGACCCGCGAGCTTGATCGCCCATTCGCCCATTTAGGCAGTTTCCAAGCCACCTTTAAACACCTAGGCCAACAATTGAGTGATCAAGATATCGTGGTGGTGCTCCTCAGCAGCCATGGTAATGTCGGCTACATCGCCAATCAAATTGGGAGTCGGCGCTATGGCGACATCGCTGCTCATCATATCAAGACCGTGCTGCAGAATCTCAAAGACACGCCGACCATCATCATCATCTCTGCCTGCTTTTCCGGCTCATTAATTCCCAGCTTAGAAGCACCGAACCGCATTATCTTGACGGCGGCGTCGAAAGACAAAGCCTCATGGGGTTGCAGCCCGCTCGATCAAAATACTTTCTTCATCGACGCCTTACTCGGTGATGGATTCGATCCAAGCCTCTCACTGGCTGCAAATTTCGAACAGACCAAACTGCGCGTCGCGAAGCGCGAGGAAGAAGGCAAATTGGCCGCCTCCGAGCCGCAAATATTCATTGGCACCAAGATGCGTGACATGGCAAATCAATCACTGAGTGAAGTTTTACAGCATCGTGTTAAGGCCACAGACGCGAACGCCAAGGCTGCAACCAAGGAAGCAAAATAAAGTAAGCGGCACCAGCTGCAAGTAAATGCTTCAAACTATGGCCGCTGATGACGACTAGGCCATGCAAAATACTGCCATCAGCGAGTTCACATAGTTTCGCCAACACATACAAACCAATCGCTAGCGCAAATGCCTGACGCTCAAACTTGGCGACACCCTGCGCGAATTGCCAACAAGGTGGCAAGACAATGGCAAAAATTTGCAAAGCTAGATACGGGCGCAAGTCCGCGCTGTACTGCCACCACCACACAGATAGATAGGCCAGTAACAAAGCCACCATCAACTCACGCCACGAGGCTCTCAAAGAACCTGCATGCGATGAATACATAGGTCGCATCAGCGCTAATAGCGAAGCGCAAGCCGTAGCAATTGGTAGACGATCCCAGAACAAACGCCCATCATCAGGCGCTAAATGATAAAAACTAGAGCACCACGCCGTCGCCAAAATGCTGAAGATAAAAGCCAGCAGCGCAGGGCGTCGATGATCAGGAAGTAGCGACCACTGGCGACTGAACTGGAACACCGCCCATAGTCCCACTAACAAAAATCCTAGATTGGAAAGCACATCGCGTGCATGAATCACAGGACCCCACTGAGTTTGATCGGCGAAGTCGTGATAATGATCTAATTGGGCGATAGGTCCATGCAAGCACAACAAGCCCAGCACCAAAATCACCAACATCATCGGCACATTACGCCACCACCGAGGCGCGCGATTGATACCTATTACAGCTTCCATATTCCCTCCTTCAAAGAGAGCGTAGTGTGAGCTAGCCTAGAACGAAAATAAACTTTTACGACAAAAGTATATTGATTTAAAAGTAAAAGTATAGGATATTTAAACTAACAACCTCGGACTATAGGGAAAGCCATGACCGAAATCGCGCAATTGATGAACACCATCAAATATCAACTCAAGCAACAAGCGAAAACCTATCGCGATGTCGCCGAGGCGCTTGATCTCTCTGAGGCTAGCATCAAACGCATGTTCAGCCAAAGCAGCGACGCACCGATTAGCCTCGAAAGATTGGTACAGCTTAGTCATTTTCTCGGCTTTAGTTTGGCCGAGCTGACTCAAGAAGCAAGCCTTAGCAATGCGCGCTTGAACACACTGACTCTCGAGCAAGAGAAAGAAGTGATTTCCGACCCTGAGCTTTTGATTATCGCCGTGTGCGCAGTGAATCAGTGGAGCATGAGCGATATCTTGGAACACTACCAACTCAGTGAAGCGACCTGCATTAAGCACTTGCTTAAGCTCGATCAATTACGCTTGATCACGCTACTGCCGGGCAATCGGATTCGGCTCAATATCAGTCGTGATTTTGACTGGATACCGGGCGGCCCGATTCGTACCTATTTCCGCGAAGTAGGCATGCCCGATTTTTTGAACGCGCGCTTCCACCACGAAGGCGAAACCTTCAGTTTCACCCACGGCATGCTCACCGAGGGTGCGATTTTGAAACTGCAGGCGGAGCTCAGGCAGCTGAAGCGACGCTTTGCGGAATTGCATGCCGAAAGCCTCAATGCACCACTCAAGAAAAGGCATGGTACCGCGTTGTTAATGGCGATGCGACAATGGGAGCCGCAAGGATTTTCCAAACTCCGAAAATCCTGAGCTCACCTGTAACGCTCAGCTCTCAGCTTTGCAGCATCATCGCTAGGACTAAGCTCCACGTTTAGCCACGATGGGCGTGTAATGGGCAGAACAAATTTTGGTTTGCCCAGCTTCATCGCATAACTGATAAGTCGCACGTATCGCAAACTCACGTGTTTGTTCCCCAATCCGCATCTTGAATTGGAGTTTCGCGGATGCGCTTACATTCGCGCCGAATTGGCGCACTTCCCATTCTTGCACACTCACCTCGGGGCCCGGCGCATTACGTGGCGAATCGTAGAAACCCAGCATTTTCTCGTGCGTATCAAATTCACCGACTGGCGAAATCTCAAAATACTGACTGTGTGTTAGACGCGCCAAACTCGCTCTATCATAATTAACCTGTGCCTTGACATGCGCCTCGACCAAAGACTTGGCATTAGCACTCACTTCAGCACTGACCGGCAGCGTGCTTTGAGCATACGCCACATAGTTAAACAAAAAAAGTAAGTAAAAAACAGCTACGACCAGCCACAGTACATTTTGCTTTTTCTTCCAATTAGACATCGCTTTTCCTTTCCACTCAATTCTTGGCGGGTAAAAACAAGCTAAGTTTCAGCCCTGATTACCAAACATGCCTTACCCATCTCTAAACAGGCTGACACAGGACGAATTGAAACAAAAAAGGAGATGAATTTCAGGACGATGCGACAAACTCAGGCAAACGCTTGATGAAATCTATGGAACGAGGACGAAATGGATGCCTATTCCAAGGCTGATACAAAACGGATGGCTACAAAAAGACTTCAGCGGTACCACACCAAGGCGATACCGCTGAAGCACTTAACACATTACCTAGAAATTTCTTACCATCTTGGTGGCAACTGCAACTATTAGGCTTTTTCCGTGAGATGAGTCGCTTTCACCGCATCGTTTCCTAAAGTCGGCTTCAACATGTTTTGACTGACTAAGTTCGCCAACAAGACATTGACCAAAGAGCTACCACCTTCACTACCTTGAGCACCAGCGACAATTTGCGGTACCAAAGGAATCTTGGCTTCAGCAAGCGCACGACCAACCTCGATCAAAGCGTAATTGTTTTGACCGACCGCTTCAGTCTTGCGCTGAATGACTTCGGCTTCCGCCGTACCAACCGCCAAAGTATTTTCTGCTTTCGCTTTACCGACCACCGTGAACACTTGTGCATCGGCTTCAGCATTGACGATCTTAGAACGTGCATCACCTTCTGCATTCAAGACCCGAGCATTTTTATCACCTTCGGCTTTTCGCACCATTGCACTTGCAGTGAACTGCGAGATTTCCACTTCACGTTCCGCCGCCACCACTTTAGACTGTGTATCAGCAATCGCTTGTGCTTGCGCCAATTCTTTACGAGCGACTTGTGCCATTTGCTGAGTCTTGAACGTCACTTGTTCTTGCTCGGCGATCTTGCGATCGGTCAGGGTTTTCATCAAAGCATCTGGTGGAGAAATATCGCCGATCAAAGTATCAACCGCCACCACATTGTATTCACGTAAAGCTTCGGCAATCCGATTCTTCGCATCCGCTTGGCGTTGCGCACGACCTTTCAAGAAGTCGATCACATCAGAACCCTGCGCGGTATTCCGGAAGTAGTTACCAATGGTCGGCTCTAATACTTGCGTCACTAAGTTCGCCACATTACCAAACCGCGCGATCACTTTCGGTGCATCGGTGCGTGGAATATGAATGATCTGCGACACATCCAAGTTAAAGGTAAAACCATCGGAGCTACGCACTGTAATCGTCGACAAATTCTTATCCAAATTATGCGCTTCGGTCTTACCGGTTGCCCAGTTCAACACCACGTTCGCAGTCGGTACACATTCGACTTTATGCGTGTAAGGATTGATAGGATATTTACCCGGATCGAGCGGTTCTACCCACACACCTTTTTGTCCTTTCTTGACCAGGTTACCGTGTTTAAAATTATCGCCGGTCACATCTTCCCCTTCTGCACCAACATAAGCAATCACCACACCTGCATTGGCGATCGGCACTTTGGTCATCTCAACGATTTCAACCGTCGCAAACAAGGGGGTAATGAAGTAGCGACCCGCCAAAATCACCTGTTCTTGCAAACCTTTGTAGCCACCGGCATCAATAAATGCTTGGCCATTCTGGAACATATTGTGATTCGCAATTTCTCGGCCCGCGATCTCACCTGTATTCAAAGGTGCACCTTCACGTGTCGTCACCACACCGACCATGTTTTCTGGTACATCGACCACATTCACCGCCTTCACTGAAAACAGACGTGGATTGATACGATAGTGGCCGTTCGGGATCACTGAAATTTGCGGACCACGTTCACCGCCGCCATCGAGGAAAGCTTGCGCGTCTTGGAAAGTATTAGATTCAACATGGCGCGCTAACACACGACCATTCGGCATTGGCTTACCACCGTGGGCTTCAACAATACCGATCTGATTTTTCTCGATACTGGTCACCGCCTCTTGCGTGACGCGGAACAACAAAGTATTGATACGATACGAACCTTCAGGAATCACCAAGCCTTGAGGGCCACGCTGACCACCACCGATTAAGAAAGCGCGGGCATCTTGATACATATCGCAATCGACGTGTTTGCCGATGATATCGCCATCGTTCAAAGGTTCGCCGTCACGCGACTCAACCACACCAATAAAGTTCTCAGGAATGATGGTTAAAGGCGCATTTACGACACTGTATTGCCATGGCCACAGGGCATAATGCACACCGGAAGCTAAGGTATCAACTTGGTCGCCCGCCTCACCATTGAGCGCCACGATCTTGCCCGGTGGCAGATCTTTGTGTTCGCCCCACAGTACAAATTTTTTCGTCACTAAACCGATCATATTGTCGGGAATGATGATCACACCAAAGAACCACAGAACCCGACGCCACATCACAATCAACAAAACCAACACTGCGATCCACACATAGGACCATTGAAAAGTCCCAAAATTTTCCAATCCATTCATTGCATTACTCTCTTTCTTCTTAGTTGACGACCACGAGAGCAATTAGATTGAACACAAAATTTTTCTCATCCATTTGATGACTCAAGGAATCCGCGCACTATGAATCTTCTACTTCTTCGAAATGGCGCGGTCGAAATGGATAATGAATCTTGCTCTCGGTCGTGTGAGCAGTATAAGAATTGGAATTTTTGCCACAACGGCAAAGCAAACGATTTTTAACCAAAAAGTATGGGTGCCATTGCACCGAAATCCGAATGATTTATCGGTCAAAAGCACTTGCTAAATACAGCCAAGTGATTTACTCTGCGCGCACTCGAAACAATTGCATTTTTCGCGACCAGTGTGTTCGCTTAGTTTGGAAATAATGTCGTCTGCTGTTCTCTTTATCGCCACCGATGTGTATGGCGAAACCCCTGCCAGTGCTGCTTTGTGCCGTTACCTCGGCATACGCACAAACATCATCAGTCCTTATTCAGAGCCCTCATCATTTCGTAACGAGAAAGACGCTTACACACGCTTTCTTGCTGAGGGTGGTGTTGCCCACTACGCCAAGAAAATTGCTCTGACCTTAGAACAAGCACGTCCACAATTTTTTATCGGCTTTGGGGTCGGTGGTAGTGCTTGGTGGATGGCGGCTGCGCAATTGCAACTAGCTTTAGATAGTGCGACGCTGTTTTATCCATCAAGAGTTCGCGATCATCTTGATCTACGTAGCACCTGCCCCACACGCTTCATCTTTGCGCAGGAAGAAAGCGCCTACGATAGTCGGGCCGTAGTTGAGCAATTGCGCCAGCGTGGACATCAAGCAGAGATCGCGAAAGACACGCGTCACGGTTTTATGAATAGTTTTGCGGCGGGATTTTCTTTGAAACGCCAAACCGAGTATCTTGATCAACTCGTGCAAACTTTCCACGGCCGTCTTGCGGCTTAGATTGCCTCGCGTAGTGCGCTATTTTTTGTCGACCGTAAAGTTCACGCTATCGACATGCCCCGCCGCATCAATCACCGTGATGCTATGGGCACCAGGATCTTGCACCAGTATCGTTTGACGCTTCTTGAGACCCGAGGCCATCTGTTTACCATCGAGTAGCCAATACAAAGTGCCGCTACCACCGACCGCATCTACACTGATACTGACGCTGCTTTGCCCTGGGGTTGGACGCATACGACTACCGCTCTTTACACCCATCAAACGGATGCTGCCACCACTGCTCGGTTGCGCACAGTTCGCGGCCCACGGCAACAATCCCAATTCTTGCTTACGTGATGGCGTCAACCACGCTTCTAATAAAGCTGGCCAGCGTGCAACTTCACGCGCTTGTGCTTGCGCATCGCAATCAGGTGTGGTCCGCACCTGCGCCTGCGGATCGATCCAAATCGTCTCAATCAAACTGCGTGAACGTAAGCGATCAGGTAAGGTCGGTGGTATCGTATCGCGCAATATCCACGCACTGCGTTTGACATGGCAATGTTCAGGCTTGGTCAAACTCGCTGCGACACCAAGTGGCCAACAGATTTGCGCGGTGGTGACGTCCTTCGGCATCTCACGGGCTAAGTTCTCGCCGCGCGGCAGCGCATAAGCAATTTGATGCAACAGGGGCGCGGCGACATTAGCACCGAAAAAGCCAGGATTCGGTGTGCCATCGGGACGGCCTATCCACACGCCCAAGGTGTAAGGACCGCTCACACCGACCGCCCACGCATCACGGAAACCGTAACTCGTGCCTGTCTTCCACGCCAAGCGCACGCCGCTGGTATCACCTTCGACAAATGGTTGATCGGGGTGTCCGCCGGCTTCTAAAATCGAACGGATAATGAAAGCCGCACCTTCACTCATCAAGCGGCTTTCCTTCAAAGGTGCATCAGGCGTGATACGCGGCGTTCCGGCCATGCCCTTCATGGCCAAGGCACGATAAGCGCCGACCAATTCTTCCAAGCTGGTTCCCGCACCGCCAAGTATCACACTCAAATTCGGACTCGCCTCTTTCGGCAAGCGTAAGCGCAATCCAGCTGCCGACAAACGCGCCGTAAACCGTGCAGGACCGAGTCGATCAAGTAAATCCACCGCGGGCACATTGAGCGAACGTTGCAAGGCTTCCGAAACACTGACAGGTCCAGAAAAACTCGCTTGGAAATTACCGGGGTCATAGCCGCCAAAGGATTGTGGTGTATCGGCCATTAAACTTTCAGAATGGATTAATCCTTCGTCGAGCGCCATCGCATACAAGAAGGGTTTGAGAGTGGAACCCGGCGAACGAATCCCACGCACCATATCAACATGACTAAAGCGCCGCGTATCAGAAAAATCGGCCGAGCCCGCATAGCCCAAAACTTCCATGCTTCGACTATCGACCACCAAGGCCGCCATCGACACAAAACGCGGCAGTTGATTGACCTTATCGGCAAGCATGCGCTCCAAAATCGTTTGAATTTCCCTATCCAATGTGGAGCGAACAATGGCGATCTCCGCTTTCGCTGCCTTACCACGCAATCCGCGCGCTTGGCGATGCGCCGCTTGGTGCAAGCGTTCTGCAGCTAGGGGGGCGAGCCAATTGGCGCGTGGTGGATTGGCGCCAACTCTCTCGATCAACGCATCATCAACTTCGGCTTGGGTCCAATGTTTCAGTTCCGCCATGCGGCGCAAGACTTTATCCCGTGCCAGTTGTGCCAATTCAGGATGGCGATCAGGTCGTAAGCGCGAAGGCGCTTGCGGCAGCACCACGAGCAGCGCAGCTTCAGCAGATGACAAAGTCTGTGCACTCTTGCCGAGATAACTTCGACTCGCCATCTCAACGCCTTCAACGATGCCACCCATCGGTGCATGATTAAGGTAGAGCGTCAGAATCTCTTCTTTTGACAAACGCAGTTCGAGTTGCACGGCGCGGGCGATTTGCCGCAACTTGCCACGTAAGGTACGCGGTACTGGTTCAATCGCACGTGCCACTTGCATGGTCAAGGTCGAACCACCTGACACAATACGACCATGCGCGCCCCATTGCCACGCTGCACGCCCAAGCGCAAACGGATTCACCCCGGGATGCCAGCGATACCAGCGGTCTTCGTAAGTCATCAAGGCATCAAGATACTTGGGGGAGACTTGCGCGGGGGTGACAGGATAGCGCCACACACCATCAGCATCAGGCCAGCCACGCAAGGGACTGCCGTCACGGGCGACGACCACCATACCCGGCGCATCATGCGGTATCGGTGGTGGGAAGACCTGATCGAGGATCAACAAGCCGCTCAGCAGCAAAGCAGTGCCACCACGCCAAGGATGGGTACGCAGCCAGCGCCATGCTCGGCGCAAAGCAATCTGTACAGCTCTCAAGGAAACAAACTTAGACACGCAGTAGGGCAATCGCTTAAACCAAGGAAGACGCTATTGTAATGGTATTCCTTAGCAGCACCCACTAGCTTATTGAGACCTCTGCACAACTTACTACGCGACCGAATTTTGAGTCTGCTGACTTGTACGCTCGTCGCTGTGCTCTAGCACAGGTGCGCTTCTCAACTCAAACTTCGGCCGCTCGCTACAGTTGTGCAGAAGTCTCTTATTGCAGCTCTGCCGTTTGGTGGCGTACCTGTTCGAGCACATCGGCCAACTCGGCTTGACTGCAAGGCTTGCCCAAACACGCATCAAATCCTTGTTCTAAGAAGCCTTGTCGACTGCGTTCATCATCGTGCCCAGAATAGGCCACGATAAAGCTGGGCTTTTGTCCCGACTGCGATTGCTGTGCACGAATCGCCAACATCGCCTCGACCCCGCCCATCACTGGCATCTCAATATCCATGATGATGAGGTCAGGATGCGAGGCTTGAGCCCGTTCTATCGCCATACGACCATTGATGGCGACCTCAAGTTTAAAATCAGGTGCGCGGAAATTATCACTCATGACCATGTGATTAAAATCGTCGTCATCAACCAATAGCACCTTCATATGTGAATGCTTGGATGGAACTAAGCGCACGCTACGCAGACCGACCTCTTTGTCTTGAGCTGGCTGCGTTATTTGTTTCGCACGATGCAATCGCAAGGTCAGTGTCGTGCCATCTTCATCAGAAGTATGCATGCTAAGGCTACCACCTTGAACTTTGGCCAAGAGGTGTGACGAGTAAGTACCTAGCCCCGTACCACCCGCTTTCCCCGCAGTCGCATACTTGTCAAAGAAATTGGCACGCAACTCAATCGGTACCGCCCCTTGATTATGGATCGCCAATAAGATTTGCGGACCGTCGATCAAAGTCACCATCACTGTCGAATGTTCTGGCGCCGCTTCAACCGCATTCTTAAGCAGATTACCGATAATCGAGTAACACAGAGAATCGTCGGCTTCGGCAAAGACATGGGGTTCATTGTCAGGAATATGAATATTGACTGACTTCGAATGTGCGTGCGCTGCTAAGCCCATCGCCACTGAGGCGATAATGTTCGTCATATCGACCGTGCTGGGGCGAAACACATAGCTGCCACTTTCCATGCGAAATAAATCGAGCGACAAATTCACCATGCTCAAGGCACGGTTCGTCGCACTTTCTATCATGCACAAAATATCTTCTTCATGCTTACTCATGGTACGCCCAGCGCGTAATAAGGTTGGCGCTGCGGCGATACTAACTAATGGTGTTCTTAAATCATGACGCGAAATTCTTTCGACATCTTCTAAGGTCTGTAGTGCCCTTTGCAAATCTTGATTCTTTTCATCAAGTTCTCGCGTCCGTAGAGCAACACGCTCTTCTAAAAGTCGCTCAGACTCTTGCAGCCTCTTCAGGGTGATATTGAGATCCGTATTCAACTGACGAAGTTGCTCGTTCTGTTGAGTCAACAGAGCTTCATGAGAAAATGCTTGTAGGGCAGATCGTACGGTAAGCAATATATCTTCATGATTGAACGGTTTTTCGAGGAAACGATACAAATTGGCTTGATTAATAGCTCGTTTGACACCATCAAAATCGCTTTGACCAGTAAGCATGATCGTCACGGTACGAGGGCTACGACGATGAATCTCAATCAAGAGCTCATCCCCACGCATGCCAGGCATCAGGAAATCTGAAACGACAACCGCAATCGTTTCATTAGTACGATTTAGGTCTTCCAATATTTCCAATGCTTCTTCGCCACTCTCGGCAATCTCAATCACATAACCTGCACCAAGTGAATGTTCCATTAAGGTGCGCAAGGCCATCAACACCGTCGTGTCGTCATCAACACAAAGAATAAGGCCGTTGTCGGACATGCGAGATTCCCACTCAAGATTGGATCTAGAAAAGCTAAATCCAAGAAGGCCTATTCCAGCCTTAAAAACTCTATTTATCCTAGATGCAGTATTCACCAAGTGTAGATGTTGCGCAAGAGGAATTTCCTAGGTGTTTCACGATTCTTTCATTCTCTCCCATGATTCTCGTCAAACTCCCGCTAAATACCTCGACTTTCAACCCATCAGCCAAGCGAAACGCCAAAAAGATAACAAAAAGCAACACATCAAGACAAAAGGGGCATTCATAGCTCCTGTGTGCGCCGATAGTGTTACTATCTTTTCACCCGCTCGACCTCTTTACCACGACTTGCACTTGTCATCGAAAGCATGAATGACTCAAATCGCAAACGTTTCGAATTGAGACTCCGAAGCATAATTGCTGCTTTGTTTCTTCTCTACATCCTTACCTCTCTCAGCGGGGCGCACGCACAAGTCACGCCTTCCAACAATCCTTTCGCCCTAATTGCCACACGAGATCTGCCCTATCCGCAGGACTTCTGGTACACCCACCACTATTTTGAAAAAGTGGGCGACGAAGAGGCATTACCGATCAACATCATTACTTCGCTGGCACAAGATGATTATGGCTTTTTGTGGATTGGCACGCAGAATGGTTTAGTTCGCTACGATGGCTATCGCTTTGAGCAGTATAACTATAGCAATCGAACTCCGTATTCGCTGCCAGACGACTACGTAAAGTCCGTAGTTCCAGCCAAAAATGGCAATGTTTGGGTAGCAGGCTTCGGTGGCAAAATCTCGTTTTTTGATCCGCGCCTGAACCAATTTAAAGAACTGAGCTTAGCGCCTGAGTTTGCTGACGAATCAAGTGTCGGCCGTATCATTGGACTTGCCACCGACTCACATGGTGGGCTTTGGATAGCAGGGGAAATGCTCGGTCTCGCCTATTTACCTGCAGAAGGAGGCAAGTTAAAACGGTTTCCGATAAAAGATGCACAAACGACTTCACCACAAAACTTGCGCATCCGCAGCATCTACGTTGATCACGCCGACCACGTTTGGGTTGGTACTATGAATGGGCTCTACCACCGCGCGCCAAATCAAAATGTATTTGCTCCAATCGCCTCTGACCCCCAACAAACGAATTCCTTAGCCGAGTATGGTGTCAGCAGTATCTATGAGGCCCTTGATGGAAAATTATGGCTTGGCTTAAATCGAAACGGCGCTGCTTGGTTGGATCCATTGACTAGGCAGTTGCACAGGATCTGGCTCGACTCTTCTCCAAATAACTCGCTCGCTGACAACGTTATCGACAACATTATTCAGGCAGGCAATGATGAGATCTGGCTGTCTCAATACGGATACGGAATTTTTGTGGTTAGCGCACACGATGGCACCATTCTGCATCGCATGCGAAATGATCCAGCGATGGGAAGTAGTCTCGCTTTGGATCAAATCGGTGCCATGCTCCGAGACCGATCGGGTCTGATCTGGATAGGAACCTGGGGCGCGGGCCTACAGAAGCATCTCCCCAACAACAACGCAATTCGCATGTTACGGCATAGCCCAACCTATGCGACCGGTTTAACCAGGGCGAATGTTCGCAGTATCCTGGAGACCAAAGATGGGCGAATACTTATTGGAACCGAGGGAAATGGCATTGATATTTTCGATCGACGTCGTGGACTCATAGGTGGGTATCGACCAAACCCTACTTACCCAGAGAACTCTGTCTCGCATGCCGCACTGGCGATGGCAGAAACGGCTGACGGCAGCCTTTGGGTTGGCTCACGCCAGTCTGGCCTAAAACGCCTGCAGGCAGGGGCAAAGAAGTGGCAAACTTATACCGTGGTCGATGGGCTCCCTAGCAATCAAGTTCCGTCCTTATTTTTGAGTAGCAAACAAGAACTTTGGGTCGGTACCACACAAGGGTTTGCCCGATGGATTCCGGCTAAAAATCGATTCGAAAGTTTTGCAACCAATAAGGATCTACAAAATGCTGGTTATATAGCGGCAATTCGCGAGGATCTCGAAGGAAAACTTTGGATTGCTAGCGAACGCGGTGTTTGGGTCTTGGATCCCAATACAAAAGACCTCAAACAGATTACCCACTTAGACTATGATCCAAAGAGTTTGAGCAATGACGATGTCGTTGCTATCTTGATCGATAGCAAAGGAAGAATTTGGATCGACACATCACAAGGTTTCGATCGCCTAATTCGTTGGGATGGTAATAAAGCGGAGTTCGAACATATCTCTGACATCAGCCACCATCCAAACCTCTACATGGGCGGAAACTTAATTGAAGATCGCTCTGGAAGGATTTGGTCGCAATGGTTTATTTATGATCCCAACTCAAGACAATTGGATGTATTGCCAAAGAGCGCAGGAATCGATCTTGGCACAGCTTGGGTTGGTAGTTTCACGAAGACCGCTGACGGCTTATTCCTATTTGGCGGCACCAAAGGCGCCGTCATAATCGATCCCAACAAATTCGAAACCTCGAACTACCAACCACAATTGGCAATAACGAAGCTAAGGGTCGACGGTATTGCGCAAGATCTGATCAAAATAAAGGAAGGTCTCAAAGTTCAAGCAAATCAAAAGCACTTTGAGTTCGAATTCGCTTCACTCGATTACCTATCTCCACAAAAAAATCGTTACGCGTATCGCTTATTGGGCTACCAAAGTGAATGGATCGAGACCGACGCCGAACATCGCAGCGTTAGCTATAGCAATCTTTGGCCCGGAGACTACACATTGCAAATTCGTGGAAGTAATCATCAAGGTCGTTGGAGCACGGACCAAATATCGATACCTATCATCGTGTTACCACAATTTTGGCAGACCAAGTGGTTCATTCTAGTGATAGTCATTGGCGTAGGAAGTAGCATTTATTTGCTGTACAAATTACGCATCGGGCGAGTTCGAAAAGAGAAGCGCATCTTACAAGAGCTCGTCGACGCACGGGCTGCCGACATTCTCAAGTTGGGCGAAGTTGGTCAAGGGCTCACCTCGACCTTAGACACAGAAAAGGCGTTCGCCCGCATCCGAGATCAAGTTTTTGCACGGGTCGATGCATTCGCCTTTGGTATCGGCTTCTTTGATAGCACTTCAAATACGATTGAAGTTGGATACATGATCGAAGGAGGCATTCGACAAGAGCCATTTCGCTATAGCATGGAAGAAAAAGATAGGCCGGCAGTATGGTGCGTGGCGAATAAAACCGAATTACTTACCAACACAAATCAAGAGTTGCTCAAGTATTTCGATGTGATTGCGCCTGTTAAGTCGGGGGCGCCAATGCAATCGATTCTCTATCTACCACTAATTTTGGAAGAGGAAGTAATTGGCTGCATGACTGTACAAAGTCCTCGCGAATTCGCGTATTCGCCAAGTCAGCTAGAATTCCTGCGTGTGATGGTGAATTACGTAGCGATTGCGGTGGCCAACTCGCAATCGCACCGCAGCTTAGTCGAAGCGCAACGTCAACTTGCGCAACAAGAAAAGATGGCGTCTTTAGGGCAACTGGTGGCGAATGTAGCTCATGAAATCAACACGCCAATCGGTGCAATCAAATCGAGTGGAATGAATATCTCGAATGCTCTCAGTACCGCTATGGCCGACCTTACGCAACTAATGTACTTGCTAGATGCCAGCGATCGAGAATTATTTCTTGAATTAATTGCTGGACTCAACACTAGCACCATGATCGTTAATACGAGGGAGGAACGGCGCCTAATCGGCGAGACTGCAGCAGAACTAGAATCCCTTCAGATTGTCGATAGTCGCCGCAAGGCGGCGACGCTCGTGCAACTTCGGGCTCACGATCAGATCAATCATTTTTTGCCCCTATTACGGCATCAGGAATGCAATCGGATCTTGCATGCTGCGAACGAAATCGCAGCAATTGTAAATAGCACCAAGAATATACAAATCGCGGTTGATCGTGTTTCGAAGATCGTCTTCGCATTTAAATCATTCTCGCGCATTGGTACCAGCAACGAAAAACAACTAAGTAGTGTTCGAGAAGGTATTGAGACTGTACTAACCTTATACCAAAATAAGTTTAACAAAGGTACCGACCTCATTTGTCATTTCGAAGATGTTCCTAACTTGGCGTGCTGGCCAGATGAACTGGTTCAAGTTTGGATGAACCTTATTCACAACGCCCTGCAGGCAATGGACTACCAAGGAACGTTAACGATCTCCTTAAGCAAACAAGATCAAAATCTTGTAGTGACGATCGCCGATACCGGCCATGGTATTCCCGAGGCGATCCGAGATAAAATTTTTGATGTATTCTTTACGACCAAACCTTCTGGTGAAGGTAGTGGACTTGGCCTAGATATCGTGAAAAAAATCATCAACAAACATCACGGAGACATTCGCTTCGATTCAGAGACTGATAAGGGTACTTGTTTCACAGTCACCCTGCCCTATGAATACTAAGGCACAGACACAAGATGTGTACGTAAGAAAGAAACCACCTGCTTAATCAGATCCTGATTGAGAGGGAGAAACGGATCGGTATATGATTCCAACTGTTTTTGAGTGTCCATTTCGACGTCTTTCAAAATATGATTCATACCGTGGACGATGATCAGTTTAGGTTTTGCTGCAGCTGCCGCGAGCGCTTCTGCCTCAGCCAAATTGACAAGCAAATCGCGGTCCCCTTGCACCACGGCGACAGGAATTGATAACTGAGCGACGGCGTTTTTTGGCACGACAGAGAACCAAGAAATTAAGTATTTCTGTACGCTTGGACGATATAGAGGTAATAGTGGCGCTGGTACTTCGTCGACCAACTGACCTCGCTCTAGTCGCGACAAGATGTCTTCATTTACCTGAGCCAATCCGCCTGAGAACTTTCCCTTAAGTTGGGCACGTAGAATCTTCGAGGCGGACTGCGCGACACCTGCAATTGTGACTAGCGCTCGTGGCCCGCCTGCCTTAGCAGCCAAAATTGCCACACTAGCGCCCTCACCATGGCCGATCAATCCAACTGCACCAAACCTAGCATCATTCGAAAGCTGTTTCAACCAAGACTCTGCATCTGCAACCAACATCTGGAAACGCATCATTTCTTCTTCACGACCAGCGCGTTTGCTTTCGGCGACGCCACGCTTATCGAAACGCACGGTCGCATAACCAGCAATCGCCAGTTCTTCGGCCAGCATCTTCAAACTGTCGTTTTTGCCCTTCATCGATGCGATGTTGCCATCCCTATCAATGGCACCGGCGTCGGAGATAATTAGTACAACTGGAGGTTTTACTTTATGAGTAGGTAATAGCAAAGTGCCATATAGCGTTTCGTTTCCTTCGCCACAGCTTATCGGCAAAGACTGTATGTCCGCATTTGCTGAGGCGGACATACATAACAGGCTAAGACTAAAAAGCCATCTCACAAAACTTACTTGAGACATGATCATTCCCTCCAATTGCACAAGTGCAGAGTTCACGAAAGTATAACAAGCCACTACCGATTGCTTCAAGCAATGCTACTCAACGATCTCCCACATTGAATTAATACGCCTAGTAAACGTAAACTGGGAAAACTTTGCTATCCTGCACATCGTTACAAGCTCTCTTCATCGCAATAGGTAAAACTGAATATGGCAACTAAAAGACTCTCCTTGTTTATCCTTACGTCGCTCAATTTCCTGCTTGCTTCTAGTTCAGCTCTAGCACAATCTCCTTTCACCAGCACAGCTGAAACTGAGAAAGTCTGTCAGCAACAAGAGTCTCATCAATTCAAATTCGGTGTTAGCGCTGAAGACAAGCAAAGCCAAGTAATTTGTCGCGATATCGCCTTGTTGAAACAGATCGCGGCATGGATAGAAATGATGAAGTTAGAACCAAACAAGGACTTCACTAGCAAAGACTTCGACAATCTGATTCGCAAAGAACTCAAATACATACGCTCAGAACTTGGAGCGACACGGCAAGTGCTCGAAAAGCTCCAGATCAAGAACGGACAAGGCTTACAAGTGGTGCCAGCAACTTGGCAGTTCGACCTCAACGGCGACGGCAAAATTTCTCCTTGGGAAAAGTACTTTTTCGCGATTGTCAAACCAGGAGAGCGCGCATTAAGTTTAAACATGCCTAGCGATGACCCACAATACTATCAAGAACATTTCAAGCTTGATGCCCGCGTCCAAATAGATCAAAGCGATGTCTATTGGGCACTGGCCTATCATCAATTTTTCGAAGGATTCGCTAACCTTCTACTATCGTTCCAACTGGAGACAAATCGTGGACGCGAGATCCATCTAAAAATGATAGACCAATCCTCTTTGACGAGAGCTCATCAATTGATCGGTGCTGGCCTCAACACTTCCGAAAAAATGCGCCTCTCCTTGCTTGCTGAAACAGATGATGAGCTCGAATGGATTCCCAACCCACGCCAAAAGAATCACGTCTTCCCGCTGGCCATGGATCAAAGTGCCTTTGATACTTGGGGCAAATTCTTACATAGCTTTACTCCGCTATGGAAAGGCCAAACGATCTTGGTCGCGCCGAGAAATGGTGGCGGCGTGTTAGGAGAGGCGGCAAAACTTTGTCCCGGCGACTCAGGTGTCAACGTGGCCACGCTTTTCCAAAAAGCACCAGCGAGCTTCGGCAGCTTTAACAACTTACGATATGCCTGCACTAAGGTCGATACCAAACATCCTGCGAGTGATTTTGTGCGATTGGCTCAGGAGGCCATGGCAAAGGCACAAAATAATCCTGGCAGTCCAGAATGGCATTTCGTTCGTTACTTCTACTGGGTGAACTAATCGCTTGTGAGATTTAGGACCCAAAATAGAGCTCGCAAATCGACTAAGCCAGATTGAATTGATCAGCGTTGATTCCAATCAGCTTCAATGCTGCATCAATTCCACTGGACGTGACTGCGGCAGCAATCTTCATTCCAGAAGAAATTGAATCGGCATCGGTGTTATAGGATAGGCCTGCTCTGACGGCAAACGAATGCGCAACAGCAATCTTGTTATCTAGAAGATCGGCGACCCATCCAAACTGAATATCACCCTTAAAACTATGCGCACTATTCAGAATCGTGTTAACCAGACTGCCATGTGTCTCGCGTCCCGCCGCCAGTGCGGTCGTCCAATAGATTAAGCCCTCAGTATCGGCACCCTCGCTGCGTCCGAGTACGTTCTTATACACCAAATTCACAAAGGCTTGATCGCTCATGTCTTTGGTATACCCAGTGATCGAAGAGAAGCTGATTCCCGCGCCGTAAAATGCATCTGAGATTTGGGCCAAACTTGCGCCACTCTTGAATTGCGTCAACCAATAAGCAAGTCCATCTGAATCTGGAACACGATTAAAGAAAGCAAGGTATAACTCCTCGATCCGACTAACATCACTGGTGCTCAGCGTTTTCGCGTAACTTTGCACAAGAAGATTGACATGCATATCACTGAACCGAATCTCCTCGATATTGAGTACAGTGTCTTTACCTTCCTTCCCAATCACAGCCAGCCCATCGGCGGATGGTGTCAACACATATTGCGAGCGATTGCCGCTATATCTGAGTGTGTCTTTTCCCAGTTGCCCGTCGATAACGTCGTTACCGAGAGAGGCTTGAATCACATCATCATTTGAAGTCGCTAACAAATACTTACCTTGAGACCCGACGCCCAAATTTCCGCCCAAACCGTCACCACCATACAACCACTTTAATGCTGCAATATCATAGGCACCATAAACCGAATGTATGTCTTTCTGCGTATATGACATGAGCGAGAAATCAGTATTGTCTTCCGCAGAGGGCAAGACCACTCCTCCTTCGAAAGGGTGCTTCAGCCCCATTGCGTGCCCGATCTCATGCATTAGAAGCTCATAGGCATAATTACCTGCTACTGGCGATAAGTAACGCGTTCCTGATTCGGCGTTGTCAACATAAACGTAAGCCTGAGCCAGGTAAGTCGTAATGGTTTGGCTCGCATCATAAGAATAGTTAAAGGTCCACTGCGTCAGGCCTGCATTGTTTGCATTCGTGATGTTGGCGTTGGCAAAGTGTAGATCTGCCTTCTTGCCATCGCTGACCTCGGCAAACGAAATTCCAGTAATCTGATTTATGCTTTTAAAAATTTCGCGCACTGCGTTTTGCTGTGCCAAATTGAACGCGGAAAGTGTCCCTGTTACTCCAGAGCTCTTTGGATCTGTCCCTTCGGTTACTGAAAAACTGTAGTACAAGACGGTCCGAACCGGTGTCAGCCAATTCCAACCCGGCCCAGTGTCTAACAGCGCATCAATATGGTTCCAGCCAGACGAAAACGGAGCTTTGATAGTTTCAAGTTTAATCACAAGTCTTTCCTCAATTGAGCAGCATAGATCCTCGGTGCATATCTATTTTATGAGATTTCCCGCACGCTCGTGGCTGAAAAACAAAGCTCCCCTAGCTAGCTGACGAAGGTCGGCGCTTGCTCTTGACAATTACCTCTGTGCGCGCTGATAAACAATGCCATCAACTTCCGGCAACCGGTTTTGTGGTCCCATTCTCATTCGTGTGCGGAGTAATCAGTAAGAAAAGATATAACGCCGTCACCAACGCTTTAAGCCACGAGCCAAACGATCCACCGCTTCCTGCAAGCGCGGGATCGCTTGGGTGTAGGCGAAGCGTACATGCGCATTGGCGCGATGACGTCCGAAATCAAGGCCAGGAGTGAAGGCAATGTGTTCCGTCTCTAAGAAATGCTGGCAGAAGGCGTAAGCATCGGGCTCACCATCACATAGCTCTGTAATATCGGCATACAGATAAAACGCGCCCTGCGGCTCGACTTCAATTTTGAAGCCCAGTTGCCGCAAGGCTGGTAATAAAAAATCTCTGCGGGCTGCAAATTCTGCGCGACGCTGTTCGAAGATGGTCATGCTCTCCTCAGTGAAACATGCGAGCGCAGCAACTTGAGCAATACTGGAAGCGCTGATGTAGAGATTTTGCGCAAGCTTTTCAAGTTCCGGTATCGCCGCTTCGGGAGCCACCAACCATCCCAGGCGCCAACCCGTCATGCCAAAATATTTGGAAAAGCTATTGAGCACAAATGCATTCGGATCGACTTCCAACACGCTAGGCGCGTCAAAACCATAGGTCAAACCATGATAGATTTCATCAAGCACCAGATGCCCGCCTCGCCTCTGCACCGTGGCGGCAATCTGTGCCAGCTCATCGCGGTCTAACACGGTTCCGGTGGGATTGGCTGGAGAGGCCACCAACGCGCCGACGCTTTCTTGCTTCCAGTGGCGATCGATCAACTCGGGGGTCAGTTGATAACGCTCGTTCGCACCGACCGCTACCAGCTGTGCCGATGCTTCAATCAAACGCAGAAAATGGCGATTGCAAGGGTATCCGGGATCTGCCATCAACCAATGCTTACCGGCTTCAACGAGCAAGCTGGTGGTCAATAACAAGGCGCCTGAACCGCCGGGGGTAATCATGATACGCGCGGGATCGATGTTAAGCCGATAGCGTGATTGATAGAATTCGGCGATGGCTTGCCGTAATTCAGGCAAACCACGGGCTGCTGTGTACCGCGTCTTTCCCGCCGCCAGTGCCGCCTGACCAGCCGCCACGATGGGCGCTGCCGTGGTAAAGTCAGGCTCGCCAATCTCAAGATGAATCACATCATGTCCCTGTGCTTGCAATTCATTGGCGCGTGCCAATAAAGCCATCACATGAAACGGCTCTATCGCCGCACTACGCTGACTAAAGCTCTGTCGCATCTCGATCTCTTCCTCACACCTGCAGTTCAACAAAAAAGCCTGTTCGCAGCGAACAGGCTCACATACGCAGTGTAATCCTCAACCAAGGTTTTGTGAAATATCCTATCGTGATGCGGGTATTACAGCAAATGATGTCTTTGCGTCATTCAGTTGTGCAGAGGTCTCTGCAAATGAGTTTCTACATCTTATACTGCCTGCAACATCGCTGCAGTAGACGCTGCGTGCTGGGCATTGTTTAAACGCTTCCAACGTTGTTCTAACACGATGATGGTGACCAAATACACAGCGACGACAATCACAGGTTGCAAGACAAAACTCTGTTCTGGTGCCAACAACCAAGCCACCGTACACAGGACCGTACGCACTACCGCATGGACGACGCCTACCCAATGTTTGATCAACACAGCGGTCGGCAACCACATCAAACCAGCCAAGACAGCGACGCCGAACGGTAAGGCACGATAGTTCTGCATAAAGAATGGTAAGGCAATCGCGTAGACCAGAAAACTCATTCCAACCGTACTCAGGAACAAAGTATCAAAGAAATTACGTTGTTGATGGCGTTCGAATTTCACTCTCTCACCGGTCAACTTCGCTAAACCCATAGCGATATACACGATACTACCGGTACCAATAAACACCGCCATGACTTGGGTCTGCGCATTGGCAAACAAACCTGTCAAGATCAAGACCATCCACACCAAACAACCTGCCAACGGCATGGCCAAGAAGCGACGATGGCGAAAGGCTTCAAGCTGTTGATCCAAGCTCATTTTAGTGGCTGTGGCAGCGACTGTATTGTGATTTGCACTCATGATGACACTCCTATCGGCTTAATTTAAGATCACTAGTGGATCGTTAGGAGTATCTTGCCTGACTGAGATCGCGCTTTGCAGTAGCAAGTGTCACGACTTTACATGACAACCGTCATGCGTGTTTGTACTAAATTTTTCCTCTACTACTTACTTAGAAGTGCGAGCGCCTCATCAAATTCGTATTGTGCAATGTGTTGGTCAATACGACCCAAAATTGCGGCTGGGAATACTTGCATAAATATTCGCCGATGCGATTCATAGTATTGAGTACTATCTCCACTTGACGCAGACAAAAGATCTTTGAATTCATTCAAATGCTGAGCAATAGTTTCCTCACTCAATGCTGACTGATTCTCACTTTCGGACTCGACGAATGTGGTTTCAGGAAGAAAACGCTCAAGCTCGAGTAAAACCTGATTGAGCGAGTGATGCAAGCGTTCTACATGCGACTGAACCTCTTGATGATTTTCACGATCCTGCTTGTACACATGCAACGACAGTTCAAGTTGCACTGCGTCTGCCTGCACCTGCTTTGCTCCAATGCTTCCAGCCAATCCTTTCAAGGTATGAACAAGCATCAGGGTGCGATCTACGTCATCAGTTTCAAAACTCTGCAATATTTGATTCGCAGATTGTGCTTGACCATGACGGAAATTATTTAAGACCTTCAAATAGAGATCGTGCTTCCCCATCATCTGACTGAGGCCTTGATTACTGTCGATATGTCGCAAGCGTGTGAAGTCCAAGCTACCCGGCTGTCCCCGCGAATGCACCTGATAATCAGCTCTTACCTCTTGCACATGCAAGGCTTTGGTTGATACTGCTTTATGCTCCAACCAGCGAGCAAGCATCGTAAAAAGGGCATTCGGCTGAACTGGCTTCGGAAGAAAGTCCTGCATACCTTCATCCATACATCGCTGCCTAACGTCAGCCATCGCATGCGCTGTCATAGCGATTACCGGTACATGATGGTAACGATCTTGTGATCGTATATTGCGGGTCGCTTGATGCCCATCCATGCCAGGCATTTCTAGGTCCATCAAAATCAAATCGTAAGTCGACGCTGAAGCACTCGCTAATTTCTCAAGAGCCTCCTGACCACCACTAGCAACGTCGACTTTGATACCAACTGTATCTAAGAGTTCTACTGCAATTTGTTGATTAATTTCATTATCTTCTACGAGTAGAACTAGGGTGTCAGCATATTGGTTTTTCGAGGTTGAGATCGCGCGCCCCATTGCCAAAAGATTGGCTTCCGAACAAACATTGCATGGCACAGTAAACTCAAAGCACGATCCAATGCCAAATGTGCTGTTGACTGTGATTTCCCCGCCGAGTAACTCTACCAATTGCCGCGATATTGATAAGCCCAATCCTGTACCGCCGAACTTCCGGCTAGTCGAACTATCCGCTTGCGTGAAGGCAGAGAACAAACGCTCAATTTGATCTGCTGTCATCCCAATGCCAGAGTCACTGATGGAGAAACGTAATAAAACAGGAGCACCGACTTGCTGTTCCTCTTCACTCAGCTTCTCAACCTTGAGTTGTACTGATCCACGCTCCGTGAACTTGATCGCATTGTTCACAAGATTGACCAAAATCTGCCCCAATCGCATGGCATCACCAACCAAATACCGCGGCACATTCTGCGTTACATTTAGCTGCAAAAGCAGGCCCTTCTCATGCGCTTTTTGCACGGTAACTGTATGCACATGACTAATTACGTCTTCGAGCGAAAACGGACTGAAATCAACCTCCATCTTACCGGCTTCAATTTTAGAGAAGTCCAAAATACTGTTCACAATCCCCAGCAAAGCATTCCCGGCGTCGTGAATTTTATTGAGATAGTCTCTCTGTTTGACACTGAGATCTGTACGAAGTGTTAGATAAGCGAGTCCAATAATCGCATTCATCGGAGTTCGTATTTCATGACTCATATTTGCCAAAAACGAACTCTTTGCTTCGTTGGCCAACTCGGCCATTTCACGGGCATGGAGCTCCGCCGCAACTTTCTCCGCCAAAATTTGTTGGTGGCTCCGTTGTGCTTCTGCCTGTAAATCCTGATCAAGCGCATCAGCGGCGCTTCGAATCGACCGCATTTCATCTGGCCGGTACTGATTGAAGTCCGGCTTGTTTCCTATCAAAAGCAAACCTGTGAGTTGCCCACGATGAGTAAAAGGAACAAGTAAAGCGCTCTCACCTGCAATTGCTTGCATTGATTGTGGAAGTCGCCCTGTCAGCATCCTTGCGAGTTCGCCACCCAATGCACTAATCTTCTGTGGGGCATCATTAAGATCACCAGCAATCTTGTTGCAGAAGCCTTCGTGGCAGGTATAAATCGCGACCTTTGCCCCACTTGTATAAGCTTTCAATGCATGCAGGTAATGTGCGGCTAGCTCATCTTGTCCGATGATATTTGCTGCATTCGCAACTGCAACTTGTAAGGCTTCTTCCTGTACCCGCCACTTCGGATAAAGCCAAGTGCGAACCAAGCGCTCCGCCAAGGCTTGCAACGGCCTGAAAAGGATAATCAGAATCGCGCCACAGATTACGTCAAAAATCAAAGTTTTCCACCTTTGATCAAGGACAAAAATTGGCGCGACCACGAACTGCATGATGAGTGCACAAGCAGCCACGCCAATTGTAATCAGCGCATAGACGCTGAAACGATTGATCGCAAAACTAAAATCAAACAGGCGATTCCGCAGTAATGCAAATCCCAAACCACAGTATGCGAGGAAAATAACAAATGAATTAAAGAACTCAAAATAGACGACCGCCCGTTCCTCGAACATGATACGGAACAAATTGTGGAACATATAGATCGCGTATATGTTCCCCATACAAAAACCGATCCAAGCCAGTCTTTGCCGCGTGATTCCAGTGCTCGCACGCCACGAAACGATCAATGCCCCCAATGACAAAATTACGGAAGTCACTGCTGAACTACGACGCCAGATGAGTAGGTTGATTTGCTCGCGTAGTTCGAATGGCAACCATCCAACCCTGACGAGAATATAGGCAATGGTGTAACTCGCAAAAATGCACGCGTAGACATAAAACCCCCAGCGTACCCACGCCTTGTCCCAATGTGGTCGACCTTCAGGAAAAATCAGACAAAAATAAGTGAAATACACATAACCCACGAAGACCTCGATTGGGAACAAATACACCGACAAGAAATCTTGCAGTGGTCCACAGGGAAGGTAGGAAATAAATGTATCCGGTACGATAGCTAGCATCGCGAACGACAAAACCCGCATAGGGATGCTGCCAGCATGCCGCAACGCTAACATCGTGATAATGAACAGGGCAATGTAAGTAGTCGCAAACTGAACTAAGGTGATCGCTTGCCACCCTTGGGTCTGTTGCAGCTCTTTCGCGACCGGCTTCAGCTTAAGGTACTCGGGAGTTGCGGTCACAGGCTGGGCTTGCCTGAATAGATATACACCGATCTCATCATGAACTGAATACAAACGGCCATCGTCCCCAGGATGCTCAAATACAATGGCATCGCCGGGTTTGGCGCCATGGGCCGAGAGTGGTGAGTCGGTTGCCAGTCTCTCGATCGGCAAGCGATAGTAGCGATCCGCGGCACCAAGTGCCACCTTAAGATCTGCGGCGTAACCCGGTCCCGCAGCTCGTTGCCAATGCATGCTACCCCATACATCAAGCACGCCGAAAAATAAGACGAGGCTTAATATAAGTACGCGAAACTGTGAATTGGATAAATGAGGTATCTTCATGCAGTCTTAGCATCAGAGGAGAAATTCCTACGATCAAATCTAAACAGTCACTCGACCGACCGCTCACTTGAATGAGGATGCAAATTCCTACTTTACTAGCTAAAACGCTTATTCTAATTGCTCACTTAGGGATTCCTCATATCCCCAAGGAAAAATTGTCGAAAATCACTGTTTTTATTTCATTTATGCTACGAATATCGCAGTGATCTGTGCCACTGCAACAACGCCGCAGCGCAACAAACTGTTCAGTATTCCGAGTCGCTCAGCGGCCGTAACCGAGATCACTAATCTCTCGGATGCGCCCCCCCTCCATTACAACACGCTGCATAAATTGATTGGGGCCGAAATTGTAGATCCACTCTTCGATCGTAATCTCAACTTCCTGCTCAACTTCGACGACTTGGAGATCTCGCGGATAAACACCAGGCGCTGCTCTTTGCTTGACTCGGGTAATACGACGTTCAATACGAGAACTCGCACTCGCTGGCGCGCCACATTTTTGCGACAGCTCTAGCTTTTGCATGCCGACTTCAATCAAATAGGAATTGCAGCGAAAACTCATCGCCGAGGCCTCTTGCGGAAGTGCTGCAATACCCAGCAACGAGACGATGAGAATACTGGAGCGGCACAATAATGATTGGAACAAGAATTGAAGAGATGGCGGCATGATGAATCCTCGAAAGCGCTAGATCATGTCTCAACGCCGCCCAACTACTCGCGGTTGACCATCAAGCGGTTTTTCTATACCAGCACCAGTACACCACTGTCAGCACCGCGAGAAATGGTAAGCCCGTTACCAAGCTCAAATAAAATTCCTGCGTCCATAAAGTTGTCAGCATCAAGGCCAACATCAAAACCGCGCCAAGCAAAGTTAAATACGGAAAGCCCCACATCTTAAATGGCAATGCAGGCGCGTTGGTCTGTTGACGTTGGCGCCGGAAACACCAATGCGTGACGAAGATCATGAACCACGCAAACATCGCCCCGAACATCGAGATCGCCATCATGTACACGAAGGACGATTGTGGATATAGCACACTCACGACGGCCGCCAAAGCAATCCCACCACAGGAGGCAAATAAAGCGATCAATGGCACGCCCTGCGCATTCAGCTTGCCCAAGATCTGCGGTGCATACGAACCGCGCGACAGACTAAATAACATGCGCGTTGCCGAATACAACTGACTATTCATGGCCGACAAAGCTGCAATCAAAATCACGAAATTCATGATACCTGCGGCGCCAGGAATGGCCGCCGCTTCCATCGCACTGACAAACGGACTCTTGCCCTGCCCCGCTTGATTCCACGGCATAATCGCCAACACCAAGACCAGGGTCAAACCATAAAACAAAACTAGCCGCAGCAAGGCAGAGCGGAACGCACCGGTGATCGCCGATTGCGGATCTTGGGCTTCACCCGCCGCCACCGCAATCATCTCGATGCTGAGATAACTAAACAGCGCCACGATCACGGCGATCCACATGCCGCCCCAACCCTTGGGCAAAAAGCCGCCAAACTGCACATAATTTTGAAAGCCCATCGGCGCATTACCGGACGCTGACAACAACATCCATGCACCTGTAATGATGAACACTACGATCGCACTAACTTTAATCGTCGAGAACCAATATTCCAGCGTACCAAACACATGCACGCTCAAAGCATTCGCCAAAATCAATAGACTAGAAAACAAAGTGATCCACCACCACGCCGGCGTGTTCGGAAACCAATACTGCATATACAAAGCAATTGCCGTCACCTCAGTGCCTATCACCAAAACATTCGCGGCCCAATAGGCATAGCGCACCAAGAATCCCGCGAGCGGGCTGACGTAATGCTCAGCAAAAGCGCCGAATGAACCTGAAGTAGGATGGGCGACCGTCATCTCTGCCAAACAGCCTACCAACAACAGCGCGATCACTGCGCCAATGGCATAACTGATCAGAACACTAGGCCCAGCAAAACTAATCGCGAAACCACTACCCAGGAAGAGCCCGGTACCAATCGCACCACCAATGGCCAACATCGTCATTTGACGTTGGCTGAGGCTGCGCTGCAATCCTTGTTCACGGTTTTGAATTTGTTCAAATTGATTCGGTGCAGGTGTAGGCATGATGAGCTTTTCGCGTAATTTTGATCGAAAAATAAGCCATGCAAGTCTAAACGGCACGCAAAAAAAACGCCAGACCTCAAACGAAGTCTGGCGGTGAAGTAAGGAAATCACACAGTATTTACAAAGCACTCAACCACGCTTCGGATTTCGAAGATTGGTCGAGAAAACGACAAGAGCTCAAGAAAGCATCATCAGCTCAACTGTGCCTAAGGGACGATAAAGTCGCTCAACTTCTTCGCGAACTTAATGATCCACAAGCGATTTGGGCGTTCAACGTCACTGCCACGAGCGACGCGGGCAGTGTTCCCCAATGAACATCCGGTCGTACCGGCGGTAGTTTGAATCGCGCCGTTAGCGTCAACTGTACACTTGGTAATATCAGCACCATCGATCGCAGTGCCATTCGCTCCCTGCACGATGGTCTTGAGACCGAAATCATCGTCATTGACCAAGGCCAAAGTGTAGTCATCAACCAAAGCCAAACCTTCGGCTTTTTCAGCCATCCAAGAGGCTGCATTGAGATCGAATAACACCGTTTTCTTCAGCGTCACCACATTCGCATAGTTTGCAGCATTGACGGCAACGCCACTCATACTGCTCTTCTCTAAGTCCGTGCCCAGCGCTGCGATATCGGTAGCATCGCTTGGAATCTGTACCAACATCAAGCGATTAAACACTTTGCCGTCGGTGCCTGCACCTTGTTCAATCACGATGAACTTACCATTGCCAAGCGATACCACGTCACCAAGTTTTGCATTCCCCGTTTTGCCACTGGCATACATGCGGCTGTCGATAGGATAGGCATACAACTTCGATTTCTCTGTGCTTGGATCAAACTCAAGCCAACGCGTGAACTTAGCGTAGTCTTTGATGCTTTCGTTCGTGGCCGCTGTTGCGCCGGGCACCACATAGCTCGCTTTGCCATCATCGAGTGGACTCTGAATAAAGCCATGCAGTTTTCCACTGGCGACTTCAAGTGATAAACCTTCCATACCACGATTTGCTCGACGCTTCGCCAACACCGCTGGCAAATCAGCCGCACCAGTTCCTGGCTGGTACTTTTTCAAGATGATGCCGGTGGCAGGATCAATTTTGACGATGAAAGGACCGTATTCATCCGAAACCCATAATGCATTGCGCGCCCTATCGAACACGATGGATTCTGTATCCAAACCATAGTCACTGAAGATCGCCTTCGAACCTACTTCATAACGAGCGGCATCAGTCAATGGCACTTCACCAGATGAACCAACTTTGCCTGGCGCAATTGGCAAGCCAGACGCCATTACGCTGCTGGAGAATTTAATTGGCATGGTGGATTTCAACACCGCTCCTTGCTTACCGAGCGAGATCACGCCTATCGATGGTACGAAGCTTGGGGCTGGGAAAAACTTACCATCACTCGTGCCACTCGCACCTGCCGACACTGCACTATTTGGCACCTTAGGACCATCGCCATTCGGGCCACGATCAGTAATACCGTAGAACTCCAGTGAGCCGTCTGCCGCCACACCTTTAAAAGTCAAACCAGAACCGTAGGACGGTAAGAAACCTTGAGGGAAATCACTCTTAATCGCAGCGACACTACCTTCGTAAGGAATATAGAAAGAAGCAGCCGCTTGAATTTGATAACGCGTGACCGTGGCTGCTACTGAGCCGAGACTGTTCGTCTGCGTAATGGATTCAACAAATGGCGTCCCCATCTGCGCAGCCAAGGTGTTTTCGAAATGCTCTTTTGAAAGCGTACGGCGATCACTATCAGCCACGCGTGCTTGATACGCTGCTGGCAAGCGCGTCTTCAATGCCGTCATCGCCGAATTGAAGTTAGTCGCAGAGGCAGAGAAATCGATACTTTGTGAGCCCAAAGCCGCCTTCACACTCGCATCAATTTGAATTCCATTCGAGGGATCATTATCTTGATCGAGCAACTGCAAAAACATCAAACGATTAATCACCGCATCATCACGATGATTACTGCTATTCGCCAATTGCAAAGGGCTCAAAACACTCGCGCAAGTCGCACCACCGAGATTGATGCCACCAACCGTGAAATTTACCGTATCTCCGGTATTACAAATAAAACCGCCATTGCTGGCAGTACTGCCTTTCATGCCATTCGCAGAATAGTCCAGACCTTCCACGGCAGCGTCCAAGAAAACGCCATAGGTCGGTTGATTTTTAACGGTTTGAGTTTCATTGGAACCGCAACCGGCCACAACCACCGCTACACCAGCTAATACGATTCCTGAAAAAAGAGTGTTCTTCATGATGTCACGACATTTGGTTCAAAAGCCGCCAATGTAGTGCGACAAAATGACAGCTTGATGACGGCCTTATGGACACCGCGGCACATTGTTGAGGAGGACGACGATACCTTTCCCTTATACTATGAAACGGCCGGCAGACAACTCCCTATTCCCAACTTTCCAAGGTAACCCCTCGATGCATTCGAATCGATCCCTAAAAAAACGCCAGACCTCAAACGAAGTCTGGCGGTGAAGTAAGGAAATCACAGTGTGATGCTATGATTATCCACGCCCCCTGTGACCGCCGTGTGACAACAAGTCATGCGATCACGAATCATCCAAAATTTTCTGCAAGAAAGAGCGACTTCATATGCATACGCGCTGCCCACACTGCCAAGCCGAACTACCACGCAGAGATCTGTTTTTGCGCGGCGTAATCACTTGCCCTGCCTGCCAACAAAAAGCGTGTTTTGGCAATTTCTGGCAATGGCTAACAGCTGGCGTAGCAGCGCTAGCCTGCAGTTTATTGATCTTGGTGCAGCAAACTGACAGCAATGCGGTAGCAGCGATTGTTACAGCTGTTGCCGCGGGGCTCGTCGGATTGATGCTGATGGTGATATTCGTCGTCAAACCGGTGATGTATCGGAAGCGGAGGTTGTTTGGATTTGATTAAGACATTCAATCGATGGCAGCTTAGGTGTTACCAACCACGATCGCATCGGCAACCGAGTCATTCTCGATCGCCCACTCTGCGGCGCCTTGCGCGTATTCATGAAAGTTCATGCCATACTGCTCCGAGGGCAGATACACTGTCGATGAATCAATTTCCTCGTGAGGTTTGGTAGAGAAAAAGACGCCTGGGTACCACTGTTGATCCTGTTCACTGAACCAGCTCTGATCCAATATCACACCTTGCTCATACAAAAAATCACCCACGATTGCTTCGCGTAGTACCGCGTCCGTGATGCCTTTTTCAACCAGCACGCGGTTGAGAATAGATGCTTCCAAGCTTTGATATGTGGCGACGAGGCTATCGTGAATTGCGTCTCTGCTTATTTTCATATTTACGATCCAAAGCAAGTCAAAAACTGACATGAGAGTTTTCCAACTCAGTCTCGGTACGCACTCAAAGTTAGCTGAAAGTGCGTCTTGCGACACTTAAGAGGTTATATTTGGCGTTTCACACCACAAGGTCGATATTGCAGATCACTAATTCCAAAATCAGCTAAAGCATCAAAAAAGTCACGAGTTATTATCACCAAACGAAATGCTTGCCCGCCCGCTCCAAACCATTGTTCAGATTTAAAAATGTGTGCGGAAAAGTTTTCTAAGTCCTTAGGAGCTGGAGTAAAACGATGCAGGTCGGGGGCACTGTATTTTATTACTCCACAACGGTTGCAGGTTTCCGCCCCAAAGCTTGCGGGAATTTCGAGAGAAATCAAACTACTTACTACCAACTGCTCAACATCTTGAAGCTCAGTTTTTCCTTTCATCACTGGTCTAGTTTCTAGATTAAATTTCGTAGTAATAGGCCGCCATTTTTCAGCTAAAACAAAAAACTCATCGAAGACCCAATTTAACATAAAGTTCGATCGTCTCTTGAGCGAAGGTACTGCTTTCAACTTAAAAGGGTTCACTTGATTTGTGCCAGCTCCACAGCACTCACAGCGAGAAACACCGTCATATGTCGTCTCTAGATACCCGAAATTATTTGAATTTTCAGGGTAACCAAACACCGTTCCAGGAATAATCATAAAGAAATCTGCGTTTGCAATATCATCTTCAGAGAACTCACTGACTAGCTTGTCATACAACTCGAACTCGGTAACTACTGAACAAAAAGTTTTCCAAAGTGGATCGTCTTCATAGATCTCGATAGAACCGTCATTCAATAGATACGAAATCCCAAGTTCTTCAACTCGTGAAGAAACAGCTTCCTTATCCCCCAGCCAAACTATGTGTTTCAATCTCATGACAATTCCTCTAAGTCCCACCATTTTCGACAATCTATGATGAACTTTACAGTTTCCTGAAACAGACGTTGTGGGAGCAATGCGCACAAAGCAAATGTAGTTTCATCTCAATATCAAGCAAGACTATCAAACCCAAGTCATCTATTTTCTCCGCGCTTAAATAATCCCCATCGCTTCTACTCTGCCTCACTTACCCTCCAAATGCCCACAAACGCGATCCAAGCGCTCCAAGATCGCTCGCAATAAAACCGTATTCTCATCAGCACCCGCATTCGCTTGTGCCGCTGGCGTATAGGCATGCGCCAGCTTTAATGCTTCGCGGTTTTGCAGAATTTGTTGGCGGAATTCGTGAGCATCGATCAGGCCGACTAGGCGCATGTCGTGGGCTTGGCCTGCGCTTTGGCCTGCGGTTTCGAAACGCAAGATACTGAGGTTGAACATTTTTAAGAGTGGGCCTTCGACGAAGGTGACGTCTTGAATATTTTCGAGGGGGATGGTCTTTTCGACTTGAAACA
>CAYWNE010000032.1:0-33196 GCA_964459555.1 uncultured Burkholderiaceae bacterium
TTTCCTTCATAAGCGGCATTGTACGTGGAATTCCTCCACGAATGGATCACACCTCGCTACACTCTCGCCTATTCCACGGTGATGGCATTATCGAGGCCTCAATACGCCAATTGCCTCACCAATTTACCTATTACTGCGCCACTCTCAAATATCATGCATCTCGACGAACCGCTCAGCGATAAAGAATTTAATGAACTCGACAAATTTTTAATGTCAGATAGCGTTGGCGACGATGGCATGACCATGGACGCCCTGCACGGTTATCTAACAGCCATCGCGCTCGGGCCAGAAATGATTCCCATGTCGGAATGGCTCCCGCTGGTTTGGGGGCTTCCTGATCAGGCTGAACCGAAGTTCAAAAACGCAAAAGAGATGCAAAGAATCACCAATCTCATTGCACGCTTCATGAATGAGATTCAAATCACCTTCGAAGTCGCCCCACAGGAATATGAACCGCTGTTCTGCGTGATGGAAAAAAATGGCAAAGAATTGATCGATGGTGAAACCTGGGCTTGGGGTTTCTGGGAAGGCATGCAATTGCGAGCTGAAGCTTGGGAAGCTGCATGGGAATCGACCATTGGTCCATTGCTACAACCGATTTATTTGCTCGGTGCGGAAGAAATCGAAGAAGAAGAATTGAAATTGGTCGACACACCAGAGAAATGTCATGAACTCGCGCTCCAAGTTGAAGCCTCGATTTCGGAAATTCGACGCTTTTGGGCCCCCTTACGCAAGTCTGGTGTCGCCACCGTCAAACGTGAAACCCCGAAGGTAGGGCGAAATGATCCTTGTCCATGTGGCAGCGGCAAAAAGTACAAGCAATGCTGTGGTGCTGAGCCGACTCTTCACTAAGTCATGAGTGGAAATCGAATCAGGCTCAAGCTCACATTGATCAAAGTCAAAATCACAAACAAGACCGAAAATTTGAGGCTTTCTTCTATAGCAAGTTAAGAAAATCCTGCTAAGCTCAAGACTTCAGTACGATAGTCTGTCAACAGCATGAGATGACAGTTCGATTTAATTGGCCATCACTTTTTTCGGAGCCCACCATGAGTTTGCAAGAACAATTCGCCCAAGCACAAGCCGATTCAAAGAATCTTCCAGAACGCCCAGACAATATGACTTTGCTGAAGATTTACGCACTTTTCAAACAAGGGAGCGCTGGCGATGCAAGTGGTGACCGACCTGGCATGACTGATTTCGTGGCACGCGCCAAATTTGACGCGTGGGCCGAACTTAAAGGCACTTCGCAAGAAGCAGCGATGCAACAATACATCGACTTAATCGAAGAACTGAAGAACGCCTAAGAACTTCGAAGTATTAAGGAATTGTTCGAGAATTGCGATCACGGTGTCTACTGTGATCGCATCTTTTTTTGTATTTCGACACCGTCGATACGGAATATCTGATAAGAATTCAAGCAATGTTACTTAGTGTGGATGAACAAGCGCTGGATTGAGTAGATCTCGCGGCGTTTGCCCTTCGCAAAACGCAATCAAGTTATCCGCTGCACGATGCGCCATGGCTAGTCGTGTCTTCAAGGAGGCGCTAGCAATATGCGGAGTCAAAACCACATTGTTCAGCTCCAAGAAACCAGGATTCAGGCGCGGTTCATTTTCAAAGACATCGAGTCCGGCCGCCGCCAGTTCTCGGTTTTTCAAGGCTTCAATCAATGCCGCGTCATCGACAATGCCACCACGCGCCACATTCACCAAGCAAGCCGTTGGCTTCATTAAGCGCAATTCTCGCGCACCAACTGCATGATGGGCTTCCTTTGAATAAGGCACGACGATCACCAGGTGATCAGCCTCAGCGAATAATTCATCTTTACTGACATATTTGGCGCCATTCGATTTCTCTTCAATCGCTGGATCAAGGCGGCTGCGATTGTGATAGATCACCCGCATATCAAAACCCAGTGAGCGTCGCGCAATAGCTTGCCCTATCCGCCCCATTCCTAAAATTCCAAGAGTTGAGCCGTGCAAATCAGCCCCCAGGAAACTATCAATACTCCATTTCTTCCACTGACCAGCTCTTAACCAATGTTCTGCTTCGGTGACGCGGCGCGCCGTCGCCATCAGCAGTGCCCAGGCAAAATCGGCCGTCGTGTCATTGAGGACATCAGGCGAGTTAGTCGCCAACACTCCTGCTTGGGTGCAAGCGGCGAGATCAAAATTATCAAATCCAACCGCCAGCGTCGACACAATGCGTAGCGCGGGGCAGGCACTCAACAAGACTTGATTGACCCGAGCACTCGATGTACAAAGCATTGCGGTCTTGCCTTGTAGGCGCTGTATCAATTCGCTCTCAGTGAAAATACGGTCCTCTTGGTTAGCTTCAAGCTCAAAATAGACGCCCAGCTTTTCTAGAACCTCAGGAAACACCGCCCGAGCGACTAATAGTTTTGGTTTCTCAATTTTATTTTTAGCCATATCAGCATTCACAAGGTCGTTCAATTTCTGAGTATTTCCGTCGAGCTCGCCGCTATTTCTGCGCGAATTCACGTCATTATCACCGATCTTGCATAAAGCATCAGCATCAACATATGGTCGAGTCGGCAAACCCAAAATTCACATTTGGAGCGATCGTGACATCTTCTGACCCAGATCAAATACATTTGCTTATGCGTATTTTGTCTAAGTCGCAATTGTGAGATAGTCCGATTTGCCTTAAAATACAAGGCTTTGCAGCGGTAGAGAAATTCTTCTACCGCGCCCAATTCTGATTTTTTCCTAGATAGGCCAGTTATGACCCATGTTGTGACCGAATCGTGCATCCGTTGCCGTTACACCGACTGCGTTGATGTTTGCCCAGTAGACTGCTTCCGTGCGGGCCCTAATTTCTTGGTGATTGACCCCGATGAATGTATCGACTGCGCGGTGTGCGTCGCTGAATGCCCGGTTAATGCGATTTATGCAGAAGAAGACGTTCCTGCTGATCAGCAACAATTCATCAAAATCAATGCTGATTTGATCCGTAGCTGGCCATCCATCACCAAGACAGTTGCCCCACTTCCAGATGCAGACGACTGGAAGGACGTTAAAGATAAATTGCAATACCTCGAGCGTTAAACCGCTCCTGCCTCACCGGCTTAGCTTGCAGCCTTGACTGAAGCTAAGCACGCTAGCAGCATCGTTTGAAGACTCTCCGCTTTGCGGTCACAGTCGCCGCGCATTAGTCTGCGCCCTCTCATTTGAAGCAACATTGAAGCACAATTGGAAACACATAGTCGTATGGACAACAAACAAACAAATTCAGTCATCGAAGCGGATGCCGTCATCGTTGGCGCAGGTCCTGTTGGCCTGTTCCAAGTTTTCGAACTCGGCCTTTTAGAAATCAAAGCACATGTCATCGACTCTCTCCCAGTCGTCGGTGGTCAGTGCGTCGAGCTCTACCCTGACAAACCCATCTATGACATCCCAGCGGTGCCAGTTTGCACAGGTCAAGAATTGACCGACAACTTGCTCAAGCAAATCGAGCCGTTTGAACCAACTTTCCATTTGAACCAAGAGGTCACTGTGGTTCAACGTCGCGCTGATGGCCGCTTCGACTTGGAAACTTCCCTCGGCACTAAATTTATTACCAAAACGATTTTCATCGCGGCTGGCGTTGGCTCTTTCCAACCACGTACCTTAAAGGTTGAAGGCATCGAAGAATTCGAAGGCAAGCAAGTTTTCTATCGTGTTAAAGACCCTAGCCGTTTCGAAGGCCGTAATTTGGTCATCTGCGGTGGTGGCGATTCCGCCCTCGACTGGGCTTTGAATCTCGCTGGTAAAGCTGAATCCGTGATCCTGCTTCACCGCCGTGAAGACTTCCGCGCCGCCCCAGCGTCTGTCGCCAAAATGAAAGAAATGTGCGACAACTACGAAATGCAGTTGATCATCGGCCAAGTGACTGGCATCGAAACGAAAGATGACAAACTCGCTGAAATCAAAGTCACTGGTGCTGATGGCGTGACACGCCGCTTGCCTTTGGATGACTTGTTGGTGTTCTTCGGCTTGTCACCAAAGCTCGGCCCAATCGCCGAGTGGGGCTTGGAAATCGAGCGCAAACAGTTGAAAGTCATGGACACTGAAAAATTCGAGACCAACGTTCCTGGCATTTTCGCGGTTGGTGATATCAATACTTACCCAGGCAAGAAAAAATTGATTTTGTCTGGCTTCCACGAAGCTGCCCTGGCTGCGTTCGGTGCTGCACCATATATTTTCCCTGAGAAGAAAATCCATATGCAGTACACAACCACTTCACCGAAGTTGCACAAGATCTTGGGCGTGGAAACACCGGTATTCGACTAATTCGAAAACTGCAAGTCAAAGTAAAAAGCGCAATCCGAGGATTGCGCTTTTTTGTTTTCAGACCTGATCTAGTATGTCTAAAACACGTCCGACCTTCAATAGATTTCTGATTCACCTTCTTCATTCTGACGATAACGCATAGCGATATCCCTAAACTCTTCGGTAATGCGCAAGAAAACATCCAAAATATCTGGATCGAAGTGACTACCGCGCCCTTTACGCATGATATCTATCGCTTCTTCGTGACTAAACGCGGGTTTATACACACGTTTGGAAATCAAGGCATCATACACATCAGCCACAGCCATTAAGCGCGCAGAAATAGGAATCGCATCGCCCGACAGATTTTCAGGGTAGCCGGAACCATCCCATTTCTCTTGATGCGAGTAGGTGATTTCGCGCGCGAAACGCAAGAATTCATTGCTCTCACCGAGATAGCGTTCAACGGTCAAAATGGTTTCGCGCCCATAGGTTGTGTGTTGCTTCATGATCTCAAACTCGTCAGAGTCGAGCTTCCCAGGCTTCAACAGGATATTGTCAGGGATCCCTACCTTGCCGATGTCATGTAGCGGGGCAGATTTGTATAGCAGTTCGATGTTCTCCTCACTTAGCTCGTGCGAAAAGCGAGGATGATCGCGCAATTGACGAGCAAGTGCGGCCACGTAATTTTGTGTCCGTCGAATATGATTTCCAGTTTCATTATCGCGTGTCTCTGCCAAAGAGGCCATCGCCATAATGATCGCATCTTGCATCTTCGCGAGCTTGCGTGTGCGATCCTGCACTAATGTTTCAAGGTGCTTATTTTGGTCTTGTAGAAGGTTTCGCGCCCTCACCAAGTTCAGTTGAGTCGCAACACGTGCTAATACAATCGGTGGACTAACGGGCTTACTAATATAATCGACTGCTCCGAGCCTGAGCCCCATCTCTTCGTCTGACACTTGGCTTTTCGCCGTCAGAAAAATCACCGGAATCTCGGCAGTTACTGGATTCTCCTTTAGGCGCTTACAAGTTTCATAGCCATCCATCTCTGGCATCATTACATCGAGCAAAATCAGATCAGGACTAGGCAACGTCGACGCGATGTGCAAAGCTTTGACGCCATTTGTAGCAATCTTGATTTTATAAACGTCTTTTAATAGAGCGGAGAGAAGCGTTATGTTGTCAGGGGTGTCATCTACAATCAGAATTACTTGTTTAGAATCGAGTTCATTACCCACATTCATAGTTCACCTTTGATTTTAACTTGAGGCTTACGTACACTCAAATACGAAAAAATCCGCCTGAGCACTACCTAAGGTCTAGCCCTGCCATTTCAGCATTTCCTTTCATGATCGAAAGAATCACATCAAAGTCATACTGACTGGCCGCACGCATGATCTGCTTCTGCACTTCTGATCCAAACGCGATAGAAATTTCATCAATCGAGTCATTGAGTGCTTCGAGTGCCTCTCCGTCATAGTTCTCCACTAGTTTGTAACAATACTTAAGCTTGGTCAAAACTTCTTCACTTGAAATATTCGCGCCCTTCTGACCTAGGCCTGCCAACTCGGTGACCGCGTTTTCTCGTACGAGACAATTTTCAATGTTTCCTATGGTTAATGCAAGCTGTGTTTCGCATGTTGCAAAAATTGGTGTCATCATTTCCACACTTTGACCGCTCTGAATTAACAATTCAATATGTGCCGCTTGATTATGAACTTCGGCACCAATCAGGCCAGAAACACCCTTCAAAGTATGGGCAAGACGCTCGGCGAGATTTCGATCGCCAACACCTAAAGCCGACCGTATAGAATCAATAACACCGCGCTGGTCTTGAACAAATAAACGCAGTAATTTGAAGTACAACTGTTTGTCTCCCATCGTGCGAGCAAGACCTTGGCGCGTATCAACTCCTTCAATTCTCAACATCTGTTCTTCTTCATTCAATTGATTTGTTGTCGCCACAGTTGTGAGGTGACTGACTTTACTACGGCACCATTCTGCAACCGTCGCGTATAATTCACTTGGGCTAATCGGCTTCGCAATGTGTGCATTCATACCTGAGGCGAAACATCGTTCGCGCTCAATAAGAAGCGCATGGGCGGTCATCGCAATAATTGGAAGAGTCTGAAATCGGCCATCAGCTCGAATTAGTCGTGTTGCTTCGTGACCATCCATTTCTGGCATCTGTACATCCATAAATACAATATCGTAATAGCCGGGCTCTTTCAAAAATAGCTTATCAACCGCCGCCCGTCCATTAGACGCCACATCAACAACGATATCCGCCGACTCTAATAGTTCCATTGCGATTTGTTGATTGATCGCATTATCCTCAACTAATAAGGCACGCACGCCTACACACTTCAACTGTGATTGAACTTGATTCGTGACGCTTGAGTGCGTGTGGTACGAAAACAGATTGACCAAGCAATCAAAAACGTTTGAAGTATTAAATGGTTTATCAAGATAGGCGTCAGAAACTGTCGCCTCTTGTCTATAGTTGAGGCTTTCACGCGCCGTCGCCCCCACCAACGCGATCTTCGGCATCACCCTCAAATTTGCGCTGCGAATGCCAGAAATTAGTTCAACACCATCCATCAACGGCATATGTAGATCAACAAACACAGCATCGTATCTACGCTCCGTATCACTCGCCAAAATCATCGTCAACGCCTGCTCACCAGAGCATACCGTGTCACAAGCAATACCGTACAGCCCCAACTTCTCCGCCAAAAGTTTGGCTGCTAGTGGATGGTCATCCACTATCAAAATACGGAGGTTTTCAAACAACTCTCGATTGAACCTTGGCTCTTCAACTTCAGTAAAGTCAAAGGGTATTTCGAACGCAACCGAGGTGCCGACACCAACTTGACTCTGCAAACTAATGTGCCCCCCCATTAAATCAACCATTCCTTTGCAAATTGAGAGCCCCAATCCAGTGCCACCAAACTTACGTGTTGTAGATTCATCCCCTTGACTGAAAGGCATAAACAATTTGGACGACTGCGTTTCACTCATCCCGACACCTGTATCTCGAACTTCGAATCGAAGTACTTTTCGCTGTTCGAACTCTTGCACGACACGACACTCGAGACAGACTTCACCCTCGTTGGTAAATTTTATCGCGTTATTCACTAGGTTGATTAGCACCTGCCCCAATCGCAGAGGGTCGCCTTTCAAACGTCTTGGAACGTTAGAGCCAATATCAAACAAATACTCAAGACCCTTTTCCTCTGACTTTTCACTGGTCACAACTGCAACGCTATTAAATACTTCGTCGAGATCGAAATCCACGACTTCAATATCTAACTTCCCCGCCTCGATCTTTGAGAAATCGAGAATGTCATTGATGATCCCCATTAAAGACATGCCAGCTTTATGAATCTTTTCAATATAGTCTTTTTGCTTAACGGTTAACTCCGTCTTCAATGCCAAATGCGCCATCCCAATAATGGCGTTCATAGGTGTGCGAATCTCATGACTCATATTCGCGAGAAACATCGACTTTGCTTCGGTCGTTTCTTCCGCATGCCGCCGCGCCAACTCTGATACTTTCAACTCATTCTGCATTTGCAGAGTCTGCAGCCGCATTTGTTCGTCCATGCTTTCTTTAAGCTGCTTCTCCAATAGTTTTCGTTGCGTCAAGTCCGATACAAAACTCAAAGTCGCTGGATGCCCTTCCCACTGAATCAAAACCGATGATATCTCTACCCAAATAATCTCACCGTTATCGCCACGGTTGAGCCGTATTTGGTAATACTGTTCGACAACCTCTCCTCGCAAGCGCCGCGCATGACGCTCTGCTACCAAGGCCACGTCGTCGGGATGAATCGAAGAAGTAAACGACATCCCTATGAGTTGATCTTGCTTATAGCCTGTCAGTGACTCGATCAGACGATTTGCGAACGCAATCTTGCCATTCTGAACGACAATAATTCCCTCTGTAACGTTATCGATCAATAGACGATAGTTGTACTCTGACTTATGTAAATCATCCTCCAACTGCCGACGGGCGGAGATATCCATCACCACCCAAACAGTCCCATATGAAAGATCGTTCTTATTGACCGCGCGTCCAGAAAACTGAACCCAAAAGAGATTGCCATTGCTGCGTCTCATCTTTAGCTCAGAGACATATGCCTCGCCTTTTAAGACGGCCTGGCTTACCGCTGCTCCGCTTTCGAGATAAGCCTCTCGAGACTCATAGAAAGGTTCAAGCGAAGCACCTAATACGTTTTCACGCTCGACCCCGAAGATTTGACAAAGTGGAGTATTCACCCACTGTACGCGTCCTTTACTATTCAAGAAGATCATTCCAACAATGGAGTTCTCCAGAATCGTTTCACGCTCCGTCAGCATGCGTTGCAACTCGTCGTCGAGGGACTTTCTTTCAATGACCATCCGTTCCGTCAACTTACGATCATGTTCCGCCTCACGATATTCGTGGCGAATCTTTAGGGTTTCTAGCTGCACACGACTGGCACGCTCTTGGGCACGTAAGAACAATTTTTGATGTCGCTTTTGCTCAGTGTAGGCTTGCTGCCATTGACCTAAATCAGCATAAATTTCCGAGAGTTCATTGATAGCTCGTAATGGGAGATGTATATAGCCACTATCCCCGATCTGATCAATCGCTTTTCTGAGATCAGCAATGGCCCGCTCAACGTCGCCAATTCTTCGAAGTATGAATCCGCTAACCCACCAGACATAAGGCTTTAAATGCGGGTCTTCAATTAATTCTACTAACTCGAGCGCGCTGGCATTAAACTTTACGGCTTGCTCAAAATCACCGCGCATTGCCAAAGTGTACGCCGCGACGGCCAAGTAAAATGATCGATATGTGTTTGTATGCGAATTAGCCCCATTCTGCTCTTCCACATAACACGCGATTGCTTCATAAGCATCATCAAACTTACCTAGTGAGATCTTACATAAGGCAAGCATCGTCGAACTGAAAGGAGTAAGCCATTTCTCGGCTGACATAGGTGCTAGATCTCTTGCCTCCTGCAATAGCTCTTCTGCCGCCTCCACATTGCCTGTGACGTATAAAACTTCACCCAAATTAGCAGTAATCTGAGCAACTCTACTTGTCGAATTAATCTTCTTAGATTCATCAAGTGCTCTAAAGAAGAATCGGATTGCCTTCTCTGTTTCGTCACACTCTTGCAATAAAATGGCATAAATGTTTAGTGCTAAAACGAGTAATCTCCCGTGTATCGCACCACACTTTGGAATAAGTTCATTCTCACAAAATGATCTTGCCTTAACCACCTCGCCTTTCTTACGCAGTCCAATTACTAGGCCAGTCTTAGAAAAAAACGCACCATAGGAATCCAAATTTGTAGAAAAAAATTGAATCAAGCTCTCAAATTTCTCCAAAGCTTCTGGCAGTCGATTCTCAAAGTAATCAGCGAAAGCGTCGACAATGTTGGCGTAAGCAAGTAATGATAAGTCCTTCCGCGCTTCCCCTTCTTTACGCATCGTATTTGAGATGACTAATCCTTCTTCGATTGAATCGCGAAGGGCGTCGAGTCCATCAAGCGTACGCTCAACTATTTCCTCTTTGGACGAGAGTTTATTTTCGGTCATATCTGGATCAAAGCACGCCTAAATTGATAACAATAAACCAACCATATTTGCCAGCATAAACTGTTCAATTCTAACGCTATCGAGGTGCGAATGATGAAAATACCTCTTTCAGATGGCCAAATTCCTAGATTCGGCGCATAAATGTAGAACAAATGACGACACTTTCTGTTAGCCCGAATGGTTTCAAATGCCATCGCTAGCACAACGTGCTAAATTTAGAAATAAATATTCCCAATCAAATAACTCAGTACGGGCGTTTATCTCAATTTTCTCCCCGCGCGCTGAATGGCAGCTTTTACTTCCAACATCTAAAAAAAAGCGTTCAAAAGTATTACTAGGGTCGAAAAAATCGGGGCTTTGCCCCAAGCTCTTTTTGAAAGCGAGTGTCCATGGAACTTTATGCAACGAGCGAAGAACTATTTCGTTTAGAAAGCATTTATCCTTCCCTGAAAGACAATGAGCGCATCTATGCCCTATTAACAATCACATGGCATATACGGCAACGCGATTGCCAACGGGCTCTGTTCCAAATAGATGAAATAGAGCAGTTGCTACAGCATCAAAATGAGCGCAAACAAAAACGCATCCAAAATGATTATGAAATAAGAGCGCGCCTCAATCTAATTCGCGCGGAAATCCATGCTCTTCTAGGGGATCGGAACTATGCTGAATTACTTCTAAAGCAAGGAAAATTCGAGTTTTCTAAACACAACGATATTGGCGGTCTAGGGGACTCTGCAATCGTGGAGGCAACAGTCGCAACAAGCATTGGCGACACACGCCGTGAAATAGAAGCATGCACACAGGCCTTAGATTTATTTCGGAAATGTGGTGATTTCGAACGAATGGAATTCGTTGAAGCATGGCTTTGTTACGCACTTGCATTTTCCGAACCTGAATTGGCCAGGTCTTCAATAGAAAGATTTCAAGCCAAGTCACAATTCTCAAAGAAACCTTCAATCACTGCACATATCTGTGCTGCTGAAGGAGTAATCTTGGGACGCCGTGATCCAGGCAAGGGTGCAAGAGCCTATTTGCGTGCCGCAAATTTCGCCAAACAAACTGGACTCACCCGGCTCGCGATCGTCTCTGCCGGAAACGCTTGCGAAGTATTTCAAAACATTGGCGATATAGAAAGCGCGACACAAGCAATAGAATTTGCTCTGGAGCTGGCAAAGCAAGCCGGATGGCCCTCACTTATGGGATTCTGTTATGCGCATCTTGGACGTGCGCAGCGCGAGGTGGGACAATTAGACTTGAGCGAACATACACTGCACGAAGCGCTTCATTTTTTTCCACCAAACTCATCTGGAATAAACAAAGCGATAGCCCTAAGAGAACTTGGCGAAACTTACTTGAATGGGCAAAATATTGATCGCGCGCTTGAGGCTTTCAAGGAGTCAATCTCGATTTTTCGATGCGAAGGATCAATGGATGATTTACCCCATACCCTGATTCGCTTCGCAAGAGCGCTGTCAGCGTCAGGTCAGATTAAGGAAGCCTTAGAATCTATCGATGAGGCGCGACAACTTTGTGATCACTACAATTTTGCAGCGATCAAAGTTTCGCTGTTTCAAGTGTTAGCGGAAATCTACAATCAACATCATATTCAGCCGCCCCTAAACATCGCCGAACCCAATGCGATCATTCACTTTCTTGAAAAAGCGCTACAAGCGGGAGCGTCGATTGAAGGTTGGCATGCCTCGGCGAGGCTCTGCACAATGCTCAGTGACGCTTGGGCTGAAGCGGGAGAATTGGTTCACGCCCTAAACTACTCAAGAAAAGCTTTGGCGGCGGAACAAACTGAAAATGCCCTTCGTATCGCATACAAGACCGCACATATTCAAGACCACCATCAAACGGAAAAAGCACAGGCTGAGGCCCAATATCATCATTTGATTGCCATCGCCGAATCAAATCGAGCACGAGCACTTCAGGACACCAAAGACACTTTAGTCAAGCTTAGTAAGATCGGACAAGAAATCACTGCGAAACTTGAAAGTACAGATGCATTCATTTCGATCCACGAAAATTTAAGCAGCCTACTTGATGCGAACAGCTTCCGAACCTATTTGCTCAGCACTTCACAAAAAGAATTAACGCTAGTCTATGGAGTACAGAATAACCATCACATTACGCCACACGAAATTCCGCTAAGCGAGGAGAACTGCATCATAGTCAAGTGTGCTCGAGAACGGCGCGACCTCAATCGCGTACGTCTACTTGATGAAACTGGGGAACAAACGAGTGATTATCTGACAGATCGCAGCCAATTGGTCGCGCCCTTAATCGTTGCTGAACGTTTGCTTGGCGTAATGGTCATTGGATCACAAGACGAAAATGCCTACTCTGATCGAGAGCAGCTCATTTTCACGACGATTAGTGCTTATGCGGCGATAGCCTTGGATAACTCAAGCGCCTATCACGAACTTAGATTAACCCAACATGAGCTCCTGCAGGCCATTCAAAAACTGGAAATCGCAAGAAAAAAAGAACAATCGGATCGCGAAAAAGCAGAGGAAGCAACCAAACTCAAGTCAGAATTCCTAGCAAATATGAGCCACGAAATTCGAACGCCGATGAACGCTGTCATAGGCATGGCGTATTTGGCACTTCTGACCGAACTCAGTCCAAAGCAACGCGACTACATCAAGAAAATTCAACTCGCCGCCAGCTCTCTTTTGGGCATTATCAATGACATTCTCGATTTTTCAAAGATTGAAGCCGGCAAATTGGAAGTGGAACTTACGCCTTTCGCACTTGAAGATGTGGTGTCACAAATATCGAATATCACCGCGCATAAAGCAACCGACAAGGGGCTGAATCTTTCGGTAGAAATTGAAACCAATTTACCGAGCCATTTTGTCGGCGACCCAATGCGTATAGGACAAGTCCTCACAAATCTGGTCAACAATGCGATCAAGTTTACCGCCACAGGTGAAATTCGCGTGCGCTGTCGCAGTTTGCCACAGGCAGCAACAAATGCGAAAAGCCGCTTGATCGAGTTTTCAGTCACCGACACTGGGATAGGAATGACTGAAGAGCAGAAACAAAGACTGTTCAAGCCATTCACACAAGGTGATGGCTCAACCACACGCAATTATGGCGGCACGGGTTTGGGTCTTTCAATTTGCAAACAGCTCATCGAATTAATGGGTGGCAAAATCTACATGGAGAGCGAATACGGCAAAGGGTCCTGTTTCCATTTCGAAGTTCCGCTACCTGTGTATCAAGCCAATTCTGATACAGCAAATAAGATTGATGAAATCAGCCTCGCAACTATTTCAAGCAGTAATTTTAGCTATGCAAGTTCAAGCCCTAAGGACCCGCAAATGACCAGCGCGCCATCTCAACACTTCGTGGGAAACAATCAGAAGGCCCGCATACTTTTAGCCGAGGATAACGAATTCAATCAAGAAATTGCGGTTGAGTTGCTTACCCAATTTGGCTTCGACATCACGGTCGCCCAACATGGCCAGGATGCGATCGACATCTTAGCGCGTCACGATGCACATCATTTTGACTTAATATTGATGGATCTTGAAATGCCCGTGCTCGACGGCCACAATGCCACCATACAAATTCGCTCGATGCCAGACTTCGATCATCTCCCGATTATCGCCCTCACGGCCCATGCGATGAAAGGTACCCGCGATCGCTGCGTCGAAGAGGGTATGCAAGATTACCTGACCAAACCGTTCAATCCGGACGAATTATTCCGCACCATTCAACATTGGTTGCAGGCCTCAATTAATGAACCCAAGCTGGATGCTCTCAATGTTCCGCCGCCCACACCCGACGTCGACTCTTTACACGTTGAATCCATTGATATTCAAAGAGGGCTAGGCTCGGTCGCCAATAACTTGAATCTCTACTTGAAACTACTCGACAAGTTCCGCAGCTCGCATCATGTGCTTCTCGCAAACAGTAACTATCTGACTGTTGAAGGGATAGGTACTCCAGAATTCCGCCGCGAGGTTCATACGCTGAAAGGACAAACCGCCACCTTGGGTGCGAACGCGATCGCGCAATTATGCGTAGAACTCGAATCGATTCTGGAAAATCAAATCAGCGATTTCCAAGGATTACAAAAAGCCGCCCGTCTGTGCGAAGAAATTAGGACTAGCATGCACGAGCTTTTGCTCGAGCTCGATTCCTATTTTCAACGACACCCTCTGGGCGAAATTACCAACACGGGGTCATCACTACCTGGCACCTTCAAGGACTCGGTGGCAACCATCAGAAAGCTGCTCGAAGCAGCCAATGTAGACGCGGTTGATTTTTTCCAAGCCCATGAGAAACAATTTGAACAAGAGCTGGGCCGCACATCCTTTGCCCAGCTCCATCACGCGATCGACCAATATGACTTCGACCGCGCCTTACAAATCCTGAACGCCTAGACCTCCGCACAAAAATTATATTTAAGTCTTCATCATTTACCACTCTCAAGTCAATACACCAACAATTTCACAATCATTCACGGTGTTTTGCTTCGCTTAGAGCTGATTCAAAGCGTTTTATGTCGCGCCGCAATAATTTCGCGCTATACTTGTGAAAAGGATCGCCCTAGTTGGCACAATCAATCAGGTCGAAATTGCAATTCCTTTAACCTATGGAAAATGCGACATGCTTTATCAACTTCACGAACTGAATCGCTCATTTTTGACGCCTATGACCAACTGGGCGGAAGCGACTTCAAAACTCTTCGCCAACCCCGTTTCGCCTTTGGCTTACACACCATTCTCGCAACGTCTGGCAGCCGCTTATGAATTACTTTATCGACTCGGCAAAGATTACGAGAAACCAGCGTTCGACATCAAGACTGTCAACGTTGACGGACAAACCTTAGAAGTCTCGGAAGAGATCGAGTTAGCCAAACCGTTCTGCAACTTACTGCGCTTCCGCAAGGTGGTACCGAATGGAGCCCGTAAAACGAAAGCAAATTCGGGCAAGAAAATTCTCGTTGTTGCGCCACTGTCAGGGCATCACGCCACCCTGTTGCGCGACACCGTCAAAAGCCTGCTTCCTGTGCATGACGTCTACATCACGGATTGGAAAGATGCACGTATGGTGCCATTATCAGAAGGCGCGTTCCACCTGCACGACTACATTTACTACGTACAAGAATTTATTCGCCACCTAGCGCCAGACTTGCACGTTATCTCTGTCTGCCAGCCGACAGTGCCAGTTTTAGCTGCGATCTCTTTGATGGCAACCGATAATGATCCAGCTCTGCCGAAAAGCATGACGATGATGGGTGGTCCAATCGACCCTCGTAGATCACCGACTCAAGTCAATGCACTCGCAACCGAAAAGAAATTTTCTTGGTTTGAGAACTCGGTGATCTACAGTGTGCCTGCCAACTACCCTGGCTTTGGTCGAAAAGTCTATCCAGGCTTTTTGCAACACGCTGGTTTCGTCGCGATGAACCCTGACCGCCATGCGCAAAGTCATTGGGATTTCTACCAGCATTTGATCCAAGGAGACGATGAATCAGCTGAACAACATCGTAAGTTCTACGACGAATACAATGCTGTGCTTGATCTTCCGGCCGAGTACTACTTGGAAACGATCAAAACAGTCTTCCAAGAGTTCCGCTTGCCAAAAGGGACTTGGGAAGTCGAAGGAAAGCTAGTGCGCCCACAAGACATCAAGACTGTTGCCTTATTTACGGTCGAAGGTGAACTTGACGATATTTCTGGTCCAGGGCAAACGCAAGCGGCACACGACCTTTGCTGCAACATTCCGGCATCGATGAAACAAGATTACGTTGCGCCCGGTGCAGGTCACTACGGGATCTTCTCGGGGCGCCGTTGGCGCGAAATTGTTTGCCCTAAGGTGCTTAGTTTCATCGAAGCGAACTCATAAGAACCACCTTTTGCCGAATGGCTAATTCGTTGCCATTGCATTCTTGAAAAGAAGGAGGCTGCGCCGTAAGTTGAATTTGCTGTGCAGCCTCAAAATCTTGTCATTCATCCATTCTTATTTTTCGAAAAAGTACGCTATACTGCCCTCTCGTTTCAGCAGCAAGCCATGCAGTTTTACTAAGAACCTTTCTCGGATACTGTTCGTTTCATGCAGAAAAAACTCATCGATCACTTGCGATACCTTGTTTGTGTAGTAGGCATTGTTGGGGTCACTCAACTTCCGATACAGCAGGCCTTGGCGGCCGATGACAGCCCAAGCGAAACCTCGAAAGCAATCTCTGCCTTAAGAGATTTACGCGACAAAACCTCTGACCTCACTATGAATGCAATGAGCTTTCTGGGGATCAAATACAAACGTGGCGGAAATACACCAGAAAATGGTCTCGATTGCAGCGGCTTCGTGCGCTTGGTATTCAAGAACACCGATGAAACAGAATTACCACGAACTGCAAAAGAAATTAGTACGCAAGGTACCTCGGTTGAGACCAAAGATCTCAAGCCTGGCGATCTGGTTTTCTATAACACCTTGAAAAGAAGCTTCTCCCATGTCGGGATTTATCTGGGCGATAACAAATTCATTCACGCCCCTTCAGCTGGTGGTCGGATTCGGATCGAAAGTATGGATCTTGATTACTGGCGCAAACGCTTCAATGGCGCGCGCCGAATTACAGAAGAAAAACCGGCAAAATCACCATAATGTGAGCTAACGAACAGCCAAGTTTGACTGTTGTCGGAAATACTCCGCATTGCCATCCCGCTCGCGGATATGAGCAGACAGAGCAACTCCCTGCCACACTCCACAACTCCTCTAGCGTTCTTGCGCTGCTTTGATTTTCTCTTTCAACTCCGGCAATACAGCCGTTGCAGCACGTTCACCGGCGAGTATCGCTAAATTCCGCGCATTAAAATCACTGCCCTTCATACCAGGCAATTCAGGACGTATAACGACATCAGCGCCTTTCAACTCAAAATGATTCAGGCTTTGTCCCATGATGGTAAAAGTCTGGAGCAAAACATCAAGCGAGCCAGATGGCGCTTGCGATTCTGGTGTTGAGGAAATATTCACTGCAATCACGACATCGGCGCCCATTTCACGAGCAAAACGTACTGGCACAGGCGAGACCAAACCACCATCTACGTATTGGCGCTCATTGATCTTTACAGGCTGGAATACGCCAGGCACTGAGGATGAAGCTCTCACCGCCATGCCAGTATTCCCGCGTTGGAACAAAATCGGCATGCCGGTGTTTAAGTCCGTTGCCACGGCACCAAATGGTTTTTTGAGTTTTTCGATCGGCGTTTGACTCACCATCTTATTCACATAATTTTGAAGTGCCTCACCCTTTAATACGCCACTACTCTTTGAGAAAAAAGGCAGCGACCAATCGGAAATGGTCGTTTCATCCATTTCCAGCGCCATCTTTTGTAAGGTGTAACCATTATTACCGGCCGCATACATGGCACCAACAACACTACCTGCACTCGTGCCGACAACGATATCTGGATAGATGCCCTGCGCTTCCAATACCTTAATAACACCAATGTGAGCAAAACCCCGCGCTGCGCCGCCGCCAAGAGCCAAACCAATCTTGATCGGGCGCGGGGGCTTTACTTGAACAGGCTCCGCCTTCACTACAGGTTTAAGATTCGTCGCAACTGGTGCGGGCGCAGTACAAGCAAGCAAAGAAAAAATGAGCGGCAAACTTAAGCACAGTTGTGCGAGCGGACGACGTAACGCGCTTTGCATAGGCATATCGTAAAAATGAGAAATCAACCTGAGATTGAATCGTTTCCTTCAATTCCGAAAAGGAAAGACTTCGAGAGAGGTTGGCGCGACATCTTGGAGCTAAGAACAAGCTAAACATAAACGTCGTGCCAATAAATATTGGCGGAAGCGGTGAGATTCGAACTCACGAAGGGCTCTCACCCTCGCTAGTTTTCAAGACTAGTGCCTTCAACCACTCGGCCACACTTCCAAGGCCTCGAATTATAGCCTAGACATCGCCTTTTAGGAAGGGCTTTTCAAAAAACTTTAATTTCAGGCATTGTTTCAAGTCGGCGCAAAGCACCAAGAATCCCTTCGCTTAAACCTAACGATCTGCAAAAGGCAGATGAAAACCTTTTTGCAATATTTCGGTAAACTTTTCAGCATCGAGTGGGCGAGCAAATAAGTAGCCTTGAATTTCATCACAACCCATCTGCTGCAGAAATGAAAATTGCTCATTATTTTCTACGCCTTCTGCCACGACCTTATGTTGCATTTGTTTTGCCATGCTAATGATTGCACTAGATATCGCGCAATCATCAATATCGTCGGGGACACCTTGGATAAAGGATCGGTCAATTTTGACACTATCGATAGGAAAGCGCTTCAAGTAAGACAAGCTTGAAAAACCAGTGCCGAAATCATCGAGCGCGAGACGAATTCCTAGGCGTGATAATTTCTGCATAATCGGCACTACAGCCACAGCATTGCGCATCAGCATACTTTCAGTAAGCTCCAGTTCGATCCACTCAGGCGCCAATTGATGGCGCTCCAAAGTGGTTCTGACGCGTTCACACAAATCTTCGGTGAATTCCTTTGCTGCCACGTTGACGGCAATACGGAACGGAGCAAATCCCAAAGCTTCCCAACGTTTCGCTTGTTGACAAGCCGCCTCGAGCACCCAAGCGTCAATCTGCACTATCAGGTTACTCTCTTCAGCGATCGGAATAAATTCAGCCGGTGGAATGATGCCTTGATTCGGGCGAGCCCAACGTATGAGCGCTTCTGCCCCGCGCACCTTGCCCGTATGAATATCGACCTTAGGTTGATACAACAGATAGAACTCAGATTGCTGTAAAGCTTTACGCAGATTTGACTCTAACTGCATGCGCCCGGCAATCGACTGATTCATCGCAGCATCAAAAAACGCGTAATCTCCGGCGCTTTTTTCGATTAAGCGCTTCGCTCTAAACATAGCGATATCCGCTTTTTGCAAAAGCTCTTCGGCGTCGCGTCCATCTTTAGGGAACATACTTATGCCGATACTTGCCCCTAAGCGCAACTCATGACCACCGACAAAGAAAACGCCGTCTAAACTGGTCAACAATTTCTGTGCGACCAAACCTACATCGAAGTGGCGTTTTGCATCAATCACGGCGACGGCAAATTCATCACTTCCCAATCGCGCAATTACATCTTGTTCTCGCAAAACAGCTTTGAAGCGAGCCGCAACTTGCTTCAATAATTGATCACCAATCGCATGCCCTAGGGCTTCATTGATGGGCTTGAAACGGTTTAAATCAATAAAGAGAACTGAAACCGCGTCATCATTGCGTTGCCCGCGCTGAATTGCGGTGTCGACCAACTTCTTAAACAAAGTGCGATTTGGAAAATCCGTTAGAGCATCGTAATAAGCGAGGTGATTGATCTTCTCTTCAGCACATTTACGTTGCGTTATATCGCTCAAATAGCCAATCAAGCCAATCGGGTGATCGTTCTCATCGACCAAGGTGGACAAGCTCAAACTGGCCCAGAACACCTCACCATTTTTCTTGCGTCGACGGACTTCCATTTCACGCCCGCCATTTTCGAGGAAGTGATCATGCAACAGTAAATCTTCTGCGTCTTCAGATTCATACAAGAACAAGATGTTTTGCCCCACCGCCTCAGCGGAGGTGTAGCCAAACAATTTCTCTGCACCCAAATTCCAACTCAAAATGAAGCCTGCCAAATCCATCGTAATTACGGATTCGTGAATTTGGTCCAGAATTTGGGAGTGCATCAATTGAGATTTTAGGGCAGCATTGAAGCGTGAGTTGAGGCGGCTACGGACCTCGAGTAAGCGACTTGTCAAACGCGTCAACTGATTCAACTTCTCGAGATCACACTCCGTAATAACGCGTCCGCGCGAAGCAAGCACATAACAATCCTCTGCACTTACTTTACTCACAACTTGTGTTTCATCAAGGGCTTCAGGAGTGCGGGTAAAATGGATTTCCAGATCGTCAAAAAGGTGTGCCGCTATGGCAGATATTTCACCATCAAAATAAGCACTGTCGCGTAGCAAAACGATTTCGCATAAATTTGCGCCGAGTTCGATATCTGAAAACCGACTCCAATCGATACGCATTACAGGTCCTGGCAAACTTGATTGACCCAAGCATAGGCGTAGACCATGTTTTCGTAATACACGCCTGCATCAATCGCCAATGCTCGTAAGCTATCAGGCAAGGATTGTGCGTCTGCGCGGTCGGCTTTCTCAACAATACTTAAGAACTGCCCGAACTCCCCGTCTCGCTCTGTCAACGCCAAACTGATCGTCTCTGGTAAATTGAGCGGTTTCAAGATTTCCCACAAAGGTGTCGCGAAAAGCAAATCTAACAGTGAGAACATACCCACCATAAAGGCGGCATCTTGTTCATCTCGACTACCGCCACGCTGACGACAGTATGCTTCCATCGCACTCGCACGGAACGCAGCTCTTAAAAGCAAAGGATTCAGCGCACTTCCATGATCACTTTGACGGGCATATAAAAGGAGCTGTAACCAACGTTGAAGTTGCCGGCGTCCCAGTAGATTAATCGCCTGCACGAAACTGGTAACCTTCACTGTTTGCGCGAAGGCTGCCGAGCTGACGATCTTAAACAGCATGAACGACAAGCTGGCGTCTTGCTTGAACAATGCCTCGAGTTCCTTCACATCGGCATCGCGCGAAACCAAATTCAACAACTTCAACAAACGCGCACGAGCACTCGCATCAGCACTCTTCTGCGCCTGGTGAGGATGGAAGGCAAAATCACCCGAAAACAAGCTAAAGCCGGCATCGAGCGCAGCTTGCTGCTGAGTTAAAGTCTTGAGGTTCTTTGCGACATGTTGACTGTTCTGCAGACTGAACAGCCATGGCTGCACATGCGAAGGTACACCGTTGCTACAATCGACCATAATGCCTTTGGTGCTTGACCACACCAATGATGCCTTCGAATTGAAATCATCAACAATGATACGCAAGCCTTGCTCGACAAAGTAAGCGACCTTAGTTTGAATTTCTTTCTCGGCCAAATGTGATTCTCGAATGCCGAGAACGATGTTCTTGCCCGCATATCGTTCAGCGAAATCATTCGGCAAAGTGGCCGGATTCTCAATTTGTAAGAGCAGAAATAGAGGACTGAGCCGATCAAGGAAATCGACTTGTTGAAGAACTTTGAGAAGGTAGGAATAAGCTTCATGATCGCCACTTATGAATTGCGGCATTAATCCCACTAGCTTCTGCTGCGCATTAACGACCGGCAATAAGGAAACGATAGGAATCATGAGTTAAATTCAATCCTAAATCGCAAGTTAAGTTCTTCGGGGCAATTTATATCCTGATAGCAAGTTGAAAATTACACAATTGCAAGACTATTTCTACGAGGCACTGTAATTTTATTTGAATGTTGCTTTCACAATACATGAACTAGCATTATGAAAAACAAGATTATGCGTCGAGGAACATTTGCTGCAAGTCATTTAGGAAGCGCTTACCCAAGTCTGTAGGCTGAATACGTAAATGATCAAGCGTGAGTAGCCCCTTCTTTTCGGCTTGCGTCAAGATAGGATCGATCGAGTTCAATAATAAACCTGTGCGTTCGAAGAACAATTTCGTTTCAAAACCATCATTGAGCCTCAGGGCATTCAACATGAATTCGAACGGCAAAGCTTCGCGTTCAAGTTCATGCAACTCTTGAATCGCCTCTCCACGCATGGCATTTTCAATGAATGCACGTGGTTGTTTGTGCCGCATTTGTCGCACAATGCGATGTGGGAAAGAGAGTTTGGAATGTGCACCAGCGCCAATGCCAAGGTAATCACCAAAATTCCAATAATTCAGATTGTGACGGGATTCATGCCCTGCTTTGGCGTACGCGGACACCTCGTAATGATGATAGCCCGCACGCGCCATTCTCATATGGATCTGGTCTTGCATTTCGGCGCTGAGATCATCGTCAGGAATTTGCGGAGGATACTTGGCAAAATATGTATTTGGTTCCAGAGTTAAATGGTACAAAGAAAGATGAGGAGGAGCGAAACTCAATGCCGTTTCCACGTCTTCGACCACTTCTTCCAAGCTCTGCGATGGTAAGGCAAACATCAGGTCGAGATTAAAATTTTCGAAGTTGCTCTGAGCAATGTCGATCGCCCTTCTCGCCTCATCACCATCGTGAATACGTCCAAGCGCCTGCAGGTGCTTGGAGTTAAAACTTTGAATACCGATCGATAAACGATTAATCCCACTATCGCGATAAGAACGGAACTTCTCCATTTCGAAGGTACCGGGGTTCGCTTCCATCGTGACTTCAGCAGCGGAATCGAGCGGCAAGAGCGTACGCAAATCCGACATCAAACGATCGAGGCCTTTGGCCGACATCAGACTCGGTGTGCCACCACCAATAAACACTGTGTAGATTTTGCGTCCCCAAATTGCTGGCAGCGCATGTTCTAAGTCTGTGCGTAGCGCAACGAGGTAGGCATCTTCATCGAAGCTTTGTTTGACTTCGTGCGAATTAAAGTCACAGTACGGGCATTTGCGCACACACCATGGAAAATGAATATACAGGGACAGCGGCGGTAAACTCTGTAAATTCAGCACACCTTGGGAGAGAAATTGTTGCTGTACTTGCGCGGAGACCTCGCTGATTCGCCCACGGTCTTCGTCTCGCTTGATGACTTCTTGTTGACCTATTTTGCTAGGAATCGGTTTAATCGGGATCATGTCGACTTCAGTTTTTGAATCAAGGCTTGCAGCGCCTGTGCGCGATGCGATATGCCATTTTTTTGCTCTGCTGTGAGTTCGGCTGCCGTCTTACCGAACTCAGGCAAAAAGAAGTAAGGGTCGTAACCGAATCCACCGTCACCACGCGCCTCATTAATTAGGCGTCCTTGCCAACGTCCATCCGCAATAATCGGTTGTGGGTCGTTTTCTGAACGCACGAACACCAACACGCAATAGTAATACACCGAATGGTCTTGATGTGGCAATAAATCAGCGATCAACTTTTGATTATTTGCTTGGTCCGACTTTGGCTCACCGGCGTAACGTGCAGAGAACACACCGGGCGCGCCGCCAAGAGCCGGAGCGCAAATTCCCGAGTCATCGGCCAATGCTGGCAAGCCGGTTATTTTTGCAGCGTGTCGAGCTTTCGCCAATGCATTTTCAAGAAATGTGAAATACGGCTCAGGACAATCTGGTACTTGAAACTCTGCCTGCGACAGAACTTCCAAACCTAGGGGTGCGAGCATCTGATAAAACTCGCGCAGTTTGCCTTTATTATTCGAGGCAAGAACGATGCGTTGCGTCATACCGGCAATCCCAAAACACGTTTTTGCTCGGCGATGATGTTTGCAATTCCATGCTGTGCGAGGTCGAGTAAGGCATTCAAGGTGAGTCGATCAAATGCCGCGCCCTCTGCCGTCCCTTGCACTTCGATGAATCTACCTTGATCTTCCATCACCACATTCATATCGGTATCGCAAGCTGAGTCCTCGAGGTAATCAAGGTCGAGCACTGGAACACCTTCGAACACACCAACTGAAATCGCAGCCACAAACTGTTTTACTGGTACTGCAGGAATAGTTCCAGCCGCTACCATCTTCGCGAAGGCATCGTAAGCGGCAACCATGGCACCCGAAATAGATGCTGTGCGAGTACCGCCATCCGCTTGAATCACATCACAATCGAGATGCAATGTCCTCTCACCAAAAGCATCGAGATCGAAGGCTGCTCGTAGCGAACGTCCAATCAAGCGTTGAATTTCTTGCGTGCGGCCAGATTGCTTACCTTTCGCAGCCTCCCTATCCATCCGCGTATGGGTTGAGCGCGGCAACATGCCATACTCCGCCGTCAGCCAGCCCTGCCCTTTACCCTTTAGGAAGCCCGGCACTTTATCTTCAATACTCGCGGTACAAATTACTTTCGTTTCGCCAAACTCAACCAACACCGCTCCTTCAGCGTGTTTTGTGAAATGACGAGTAAAGCGCACAGAGCGTAGCTGGTCGGCAGCGCGACCGCTAGGACGTTGTTGAGTAGTCATAGAATTTACAAAAAATTTATTTATCGTTCTTACCGGTCAAACGCGTTGAATTATGAATCGCGTTGCGAATTTCGTTGATTGCTTTTTCAATCTCCTCATCATTAAAGAGATCAGCCTCGGCGTTTTCGTCGTCAACATCGACTGGGATTTGTATCGTCGTTGCGATCGAACCGATTGGCAAAGTATTGGTAGAAATGATCGACGAATTCTCGAGAATATCATTACCTTCCCACATCATCGCTAAAGCAGTCGCATTATCGCCTTGACGCCCCGCAATTTCGACTGCGGTTCTAACCAACTCAGGAATCGCCCGAACAATAGTTTGCTCATGCAAGCGTTGCGCCAGTAAATGGTCTGGCAGAACCCCCCACAAACCATCGGAACAAAGCAAAATCAAATCACCAGCTTGCAGCGAAGCACGTCGAGACAATTCAACAATCGGCGCATGAGGAGCACCGAGGCAATTGAATAATTTATTGCGATCAGGATGGGTATTTCGCTCAGAAGGATCGATCTTCCCCTGCTCGATTAAGGTCTCAAGTCGCGAATGATCTTTGGTGCGCATTAAGATATGACCATCGCGCATCCAGTACAAACGTGAATCACCACAATGCGCCCAATATGCATTACCGTTCTGGATCAAACAGGCGACGATTGTCGTACGCGGCGTCTCTGGCAAATTCTTCAGCTGGCGGAAACGGTGAATTTCATTATGTGCCGCGAGAAAACCTTTTTCTAAAAATCGCTCTGGTTTATCGATCATCGGGTGAGCTTGCTTTTGGAAGAGGCTTCCTATCGTTTGCATCGCAATCGTTGCGGCCATCTCACCCATGATGTGTCCGCCCATGCCGTCGGCCAGCAACAGCAAAATCGCATCACGTGTAAACGAGTAGCCCATGCGGTCTTGGTTGACCTTACGACCACCAATATGACTCTCTTGATAAACTGAAAATCGCATGTATTAAGTTCTTTCTATGACCTCTGATACGACATCAAATCTTAGAAGGATTACAGTGACCACGATCAAATGGTGTCTTCCTGAATGGTCGTAAAATCCTTCTCGTCCGCATCTTTACCGTCACGACCAAATAAGCCTGACAATTTCGCTTTTGCTTTTTCCATGAAAGTTAATTCGCGCTGCGGCGGTGATTTCACAGAAAGTGCTTTTTGCAAGGCAAACACACTTTGTGGTCGTTCTAAGGGGTCTAATTTCAAGCACATGCGCACAACATCGATCAACTCTGCGGAATAGGTGCCCTCGAGTTTTTTGTAATGGGCTTCCATTTTGTCATTGGTCTTGCGCTGATCCGCTGGTTGCGGCGGCGCGCCAACCATGCATGCAAACATCGAAGCACCAATGCTGTAGATATCGGTCCATGGCCCAAGATTACTATTCTTCACATACAACTCTGGTGCGGCGAAACCGGGCGTATACATCGGGTAAAGCTTAGGCATATCGGTTTTCAACGTCTGCCTTGCAGCACCGAAATCCAAAAGAATTGGTGTGCCATCCATACGCAGATATATGTTGGCAGGCTTCAGATCCAAATGCAGCAACTTATTCGTGTGCACTTCACGCAGGCCGTTCATCACCATATTGAACATCTTGCGAATAAATCGTTCAGAGACCAATGGCTTCTCACCCTTGTCGCGGCGACGCAAAATATGCTCTTGCAATGATCGTCCAGACTCGTAAGCCATCACCATATAGACTGTTTCATTGGCCCTGAAAAAATTTATAACGCTAACAACATTTGGATGGGCGATCCTAGCGAGCGCCCGTCCCTCTTCAAAGAAACATTTCAGACCAATACGATAAATCGGAAAATTCTCGGCTGAAATCGCAGGAACAAGCTCACCAACTTGACGCAATGCTAATGAACTTGGCAAATATTCTTTGATTGCAACGGCATTGCCATCCTCATCGGTCGCCAGATAAACAATACTAAAGCCACCGAAAGCGATTTTCTTTACAATACGGTATCCGGCAATTTCTAAGCCGTCCGGCAATGGTGCGTTGTTTTGTGCTGCCATATTGAATGTGGTCCTACGATGGTAAATTGCAGATGGAATATACTAAGCATTGTACAGTGTCGACTTTGCCGCATTGAACATTGATAAGCAAATTAATGATTATTGAATCAACAATTCGCAAAATCACAACACGGAACAAAGGAAAACAATTGACTATCTTCAGTATGACTGGTTACGCAACCAGCACCAAAGAAACCGACGCCGGCACAATAACGATAGAAATCAAGAGTGTCAATTCGCGTTTTCTCGATCTGCAATTTCGTATTAACGACGAATTTCGCTCGGTCGAGCCCTTGTTTCGCGATGCCATAAGTAAGCGTATCACACGGGGCAAAGTAGAGTGCCGCTTCAGCTTTGGTAAAAAGAGTAACGAAAACAAAAATAAAACACTCAATGCTGACTTATTGAACCAACTGAAATCGTATCAAGAACAATTACGCCAACACTTCCCTCTAGCGAAGGAACTCAGCACCAGTGATTTACTGCGCTGGCCCGGAGTGATTGAAGAAGGCGAAATCAATACCGAACATTTACAAGAACAGATCCAACAAAGCATCGATCAAACACTGAGTGATTTCATTACCAGTCGTGAGCGCGAGGGTGCTGCTTTGGGACAGGTGCTACTGAAATGTATCGACGATATGGAGGCGATCGTTGGTCGTATCACGCCACTATTGCCAGTCGTCTTACAGCAATTCCAACAAAAATCGATTGCGCGTCTTGAGGAGGCTCTGGGTCTAGCTCTCAATAAAAACGACAGTACACTACCTAGCCTTTCGCGTGACGAAGTGATGGATCGAATCCGACAAGAAGTCACGATGTATGGCATCAGAATCGACGTTAACGAAGAACTTGCTCGTCTTTCCGGTAATTTAAATGAAACCCGACAGATCATCAAAAAAGGCGGACAAGTTGGGAAAAGACTGGACTTCATGATGCAAGAACTGAACCGTGAAGCCAATACTTTGGGTTCCAAAGCAGCGCTCAAAGAACTAGCCGATGCATCAATGGAACTCAAGCTCTTGATTGAACAAATGCGCGAGCAAGTTCAAAATTTAGAATAACAAAGAGTTTTTACTCTTTCATATTTATCGACTTAGGCGATAGACGATTGTCAAACCGCCCTTCTCTTTTTCACTCAATTTATGTCAGAAAAACATCAAGTCTCAGGCAGTTTATTCATGGTTTCCGCGCCATCTGGTGCAGGCAAGTCTTCGCTCGTCAATGGTTTGCTCAAACTTGAACCTGAACTTAAGCTGTCGATTTCCTTCACCACTCGACCACCACGCCCTGGAGAGGAAAATGGTCGCGAATATCATTTTATTACGGCCGATGATTTCCTCGCTCGAAAAAATCGTGGGGAGTTCCTCGAATTTGCCGAAGTCCATGGCAATTACTATGGCACCTCGAAAGTTCTGATTCAAGAAGCAATGCGAGCTGGTACCGATATTTTGTTGGAAATCGATTGGCAAGGTGCTCAGCAAGTCAAAAAACAGTTTCCCAAAGTCGCTAGCATTTTTATTTTGCCCCCTTCTATTGAAGCTTTAGAAGAACGGTTGAACAAGCGCGGACAGGACTCGCAAGAAGTTATTTCTCGTCGAATTTTGGCTGCGGGCGGCGAAATGGCGCACGCTCCAGACTTCGAATATGTTATTATCAACCAAGATTTTGAAAAAGCCTTGTCCGAATTAGTGGCCATCGTTCGAGCAACACGCTGCCGAACAAGTCAACAAACGGTGCGCAATGCCGCACTCTTCGCGCAACTTGGCATCCAAGTCAATCATTAAGTAGATATCAGTAGAAGGAACTAGCATGGCACGTATTACCGTTGAAGATTCATTGAAACAAATCCCGAATCGCTTCCAATTGACATTGTGCGCAACCTATCGTGCACGTCAGTTATTGCAAGGTCACACACCAAAAGTGGACGCGAAAAACAAACCAACCGTTGTCGCCTTGCGTGAAATCGCTGACGGCAAAGTTGGCTTGGAAATGTTGAAAAAAGTCCCTTACTAATCTCATATCGGACCACAAAGTGAAACGGTCGGGGACACAGGGGTACATCCAGTATGAATTTGCCAGACGACAAATCGCCCTCCCCAACCATCACTGCACTCGCAGAGCCTCCCGCTTTGCCCACCAAAAAACGTCGTAGTCCCAACGCCGCAGTAGAAACACAGTTTGCGCCGCCTTTGGTAGCGTCAATCACGGCACTCACCAACCGACTTTCTGAATACTTATCCCCCGGCGACCTTAAACTCGTCAAGGAAGCGTATCGCTTTTCCGATGAAATGCACTTGGGGCAAGTGCGTAAGTCTGGTGAACCCTATATCTCGCATCCGATCGCCGTTGCCGAAATTTGCGCCGAATGGAAACTCGACGTGCAAGCCATCATGGCCGCACTCCTGCACGATGTAATGGAAGATCAAGACATTAAGAAAGAAGAATTAATCGAGCGTTTTGGAGCACCTGTCGCAGCACTGGTTGATGGCCTCTCCAAATTGGAGAAAATTGAATTTCAAAGCCACATCGAAGCACAAGCGGAAAACTTCCGTAAGATGCTGCTGGCGATGGCTCGTGACGTTCGCGTGATTTTGGTCAAACTCGCCGATCGCCTACACAATATGCGAACTCTTGGCGTGATGTCAGCGGAAAAACAAAGACGCATCGCCAGTGAAACGATGGAAGTTTACGTTCCCATTGCACATCGGCTTGGGCTCAACAATATTTACCGCGAACTGCAAGATCTGTCATTTGCGCACATCTACCCTATGCGCTATCGCACCTTGGCGAAAGCAATCAAAGCAGCCCGTGGGAATCGTCGCGAAGTCGTGAATAAGATCATGGCTGCAGTCAAAACAACGCTGCAGGAAGCGGGTCTGGAGGCGCAAGTAGATGGTCGTGAGAAGACCTTATACGGCATCTACTGCAAGATGCGCGACAAACAATTGAGCTTCTCGCAGGTGCTGGATATTTACGGCTTTAGAATCGTCGTTGATAGTTTTAAAAATAGTTACTTTGCCCTTGGCACTCTGCACGCACTGTATAAGCCCATGCCAGGCAAATTCAAGGATTACATCGCCATTCCAAAGTCCAATGGCTATCAATCTTTGCACACAACTTTGATTGGCCCATATGGCACTCCAGTTGAGTTCCAGATTCGCACGCAAGAAATGCATCGTGTCGCCGAGTCTGGTGTCGCTGCGCACTGGCTGTACAAAAACGAAGCCGGCACCTTGACCGACTTACAGCAACGCACCCATGCATGGCTGCAATCATTGCTCGACATTCAAAAACAAACGGGCGATTCCGCCGAGTTTTTAGAGCATGTTAAGGTCGATCTCTTTCCTGATAGCGTCTACGTGTTTACGCCGAAGTCTAAGATTTTCGCATTGCCACGTGGCGCCACAGCGCTCGATTTTGCCTACCATATCCATACCGATATCGGCGATCAGGCGATAGCGACACGCATCAACAATGAGCCCGTGCCACTACGTACCGAGCTCAAAAATGGCGACATCATCGAAATCATTACTTCACCCAATTCGCGTCCAACGCCGAATTGGCTGACTTATGTACGCACGGGTAAAGCCCGTTCTGCGATTCGCCACTATCTACGCACGATCAACCTCAACGAATCGACAGAACTCGGCAAACAATTGTTGGCTCAAGCTTTGGTTTCTGTTCATCTCAATCCCGAATTGCCTGAGAGTTTGGTAGAAAAATTACTCAACGAATCGAGCGCCAACTCGCTGGAAGAATTGCATACCGATATTGGTATCGGCAAACGCATGGCGGCATTGGTCGCGCGCCACATTTTAGACTTGGTCGAAAATGATTCACCGTCGATTCCATTCCAGCATCTCGGCGACGAAAAGACCAATAAACCTGACCCTGTCATGATCTATGGGACTGAGGGGGTATCAGTTCAACTGGCACCTTGCTGTTTGCCGATTCCGGGCGATGATATTGTCGGTCAACTCAAACGTGATCAAGGATTAGTTGTACACATGGCTGACTGCAAAAATGCCAAACGTATGCAGGTCAAAGAGCCAGATCGCTGGATCGATGTTCGATGGGGTGAAGACATTAATCGCCGCTTCGACTGCCGCATCTCCGTACTCGTCAATAACGAACGTGGTGCGCTCGCACGTATTGCCGCTGAAATTGGCGAAGCTGATGCCAACATTAGTCACGTTAACATGGAAGATGGCGAGTCGAAAGACATGACGAAGATTCACTTCACGATACAGATCGATGGCCGCGTACATCTGGCCAAGATCATCCGCAATGTGAAACACCTCAACGGCGTCAGCAAGATACGCCGCGAATACTCGAACTAAAGTACATTAGTACCTTAGGCATCACCAATTTATTTGCTTGACATAGGATATTCGACATCTAGTATCGTCAATTCTTTATCGCCTTCTGGCGTCTTCAAATAAACGACATCATCGATTCGTGCCTTAGTGAGGGCGCGTGCCACTGGCGAAATCCAACTGATCATTCCCTTCAACGGATCAAACTCGTCAACCCCAACGATACGCACACGATTCACATCCCCCTTCTCGTCTTCATACTCAACCGTGGCACCAAAGAAGACTTGATCCGAACCATGATGAACGCTGGGATCAACGATTTCTGCCAAATCTAAACGCTTAGTGAGAAACCGAATTCGTCGATCAATTTCACGCAGGCGTCGTTTACCATAAATGTAATCGCCGTTCTCAGAGCGATCGCCGTTAGAAGCGGCCCATGAAACGATTTTTACGACTTCTGGTCGTTCGTTATCGATCAGATTGAGCAACTCGGTTTTCATGCGATGATGCCCTTCAGGGGTCATATAATTTTTAGTGCCTGCGGGAATGGGTGGCGAGCCAAATTCATCGTCATCGTCGTCCTGACTCGACTCCTTTACAAATGCTTTGCTCATGGGATTCTCTTTTTCTCTATTCAAGGCATGGTTGAGCGCATTTTATCGTATCCAATTCGCAACCTCTATGTTTGAAATGCAATATTTCCTGAGATACACTTTATTTCCATAATGCATCATGCAATAATTCAAACATAATTGAACGTAACACGGCGAAAAACACATCCGCAAGAAAACTGCGGACTGGCGTTTTTCTGACTATGATGAAATGGTTCTATGGGAACTGCACTCTGAGCTCACTTCAGCACAGACGGGAAAAATAATGACCGAGTCTAATAGCACCAAATTGATGATTGTTGACGCCCATCCGGTCGTGCGAGCTGGCATCCGGCAAATCACCAAAAATGTGCCTCAAATCGAAATCGTCGCCGAGGCGAATAATGGTCATGAGGCGATCAAGCTCGCCCGCCAAATTGAAACCAAATTAATGCTCATTGAGATCGCTTTAAATGATCGCAATGGCATCGATGTACTTAAGCAAATCAAGCGAGAATTCCCGCATATCGGGATCTTGGTATTTTCTTCGCACAGAGAAGACCAATACGCGATTCGCTCGCTCAAGGCTGGCGCTTCTGGCTTTCTCAGTAAATCAAGCTCTGAGTTTGAAATTCTTCACGCGATTCACCAAGTCGCATCGGGCCTCAAATTCATTAGTCCTGAATTGGCCCAAGAAATGGCCAACAATCTCAATCAAGAGCACGAAGGCGAACCGCACAAATTACTCTCGGACCGCGAATATCAAACCATGATCATGATCGCATCGGGGAAAAGTGTTAGCGATATTGCCAAGGAGCTTTCTCTTTCGGTTAAGACTATCAGCGAATATCGATCTAGAATTTTGATCAAGATGCGATTAAGACACAATGCCGAGTTAACTCACTATGCGATTAAGAATCAGCTGGTAGAATGAAATGATTGCGCTCGCCTTTCGTTTGCCTGTTTAGCTTTTCCGCAGAGAGTTTGCTATGGCTGAAACACCTAATTCCGCGACACCTAAGAATCCCACCGACATCGCGCGTGAGACTTTCAAACGCTTGGCCATCGAACGCATTGCACCGACTCCAGATGCCTATCGCAAACTCTATTTTGAGATTGCAGGAATTGTAGAGCAGCCTGAACCAAGCAAACCGGATGCACCACAACCAAAGTCAATTGACGACATTTTGCCGTCCGAAGCTGAGAACCTTCTCACGAGCTTCGCACGCTCTTTACAAAAGTCGAGTGGCGAACTCGCTGATTTTGGGCACCGTTTCTTGCGCGCTGTGAGAGCCCAGAATTGGGAAGACTATAGCAAAGGCCTAAATGAGCTTGCGAGTAAAGTCACGCCAAAGGTCAATAATAATTCCATCAGCCTCGTCGACCCACTGCCGGCAACTGTGAATGCACTACCTCAACGCATCTCGCTGGTCGACGACGAACCGCAAGCCGATCAAAGCCAAACGATTCTCAAGGACATGCTATTTCGGACACTTACGATGGCATTGGCATCCTTGCTGAAGTCAACACCGAACTTGGCTACCGACTCTGAAAAACTCGGGGATGCCGTAAAAAATGCGCGTAGTGAGAGTGAACTAAATACGCTATCTGGCAAGTTGAAACAGCTGTGTTTTCAGATCGAACTGAAGAGTGGCGACACGGCTGAACAACAAGAATTATTATTGCGCCTGTTCTCATTACTACTGGAAAACGTCAGAGAACTGCTCGATGACGACAATTGGTTGCGCGGCCAAATTGAAGTCGTACAAAACCTCATCGCGGGCCCGATTGATCACAGAGCACTGCAGGAAGCTACGCGCAGCCTAAAGGATGTCATCTACAAACAAGGCGCCTTGAAACACAGCATCGCCGAATCAAAAACATCCGTCAAGAATATGATGGCAGCCTTCATCGACAGACTTGATGTGATGACACATACGACAGAAAACTATCAACACAAGATCGATGATTTTTCTCAGCAAATCACGCGCACAAGAGATGTCAATGAACTAGAAAAAATCTTGCACTCGATAATCGACGAAACTCAGACCGTCCAATCTGAGGCGAGCCGATCACAGGCAATCATGCTTGCAGCACAGAAGGAAGTGAAAGAAGCGGAAATCCGCATTAAAGAGCTCGAGGAAAAACTTACACAAATGAGTGAACTGGTTCGCGAAGATCAGCTCACCGGCAGCCTCAATCGGCGCGGTCTTGACGATGTCTTCGAACGTGAAGCAGATCGCGCTGATCGGCGCGGCACGCCTATGTGCGCAGCGATGCTCGATCTCGACAATTTCAAAAAACTAAATGATACGCACGGCCATGCTGCCGGCGATGAGGCCTTGATCCATGTCGTCAGAATCGTCAAACAAACGCTTCGCTCAATTGATGTCATCGCCCGCTATGGT
>CAYWNE010000033.1:0-32145 GCA_964459555.1 uncultured Burkholderiaceae bacterium
CATCCCCACCGGTCCACAACCATCTTTACCCTGAGGCATAGGCGGCGCAGCTGGTGTCAAATCACCAATTGCTCTGCTTGGGTTATACGGTGTATTGGTGGCATTGCTATTGCGAACCTTCCCTTCTTTGGCTGGAATGACGAGACTGGTTCCTTCTGCCACGCTATCACCAGAGAGGCCGTTGGCTTCCGCGATTAAGTACCAGAAACTACCATCACCCCAGACGCTCTTGGCGATGCTGCTTAAGGTTTGCCCCGCTTGCACAACGTAGGTGAACGGTCGGTTGCTATCTTCACCAGCGCGAATAGAATCCCAGCTGGTGTTGATCGAATCCACCGCATTATCGGCGTTACTGCTGGAACCAATGATGTTATCGTTGACCATCAAGGTGGTGGTTCGTACCGTACGCGTGCTGTACTGATTCGTCGATTGTTGTTCGAGTTTGAGTAAGATATTGCCTGCCGTGTCGTTGTACAACTTACGATCCATATGCTTGGCCGGATCGGTATTGTTATCGGTGACCGCGATCAGGTGTTCATTGGCGTCATAAGTATTCTTGGAAGTCACTGAACTCGTATAGAGGAAGGAAGTGCGATCCTCGGTCATCAGGCTCGAACCAATGTTTTGTAGAATGGCATCATTGGTCGCCTTCCATACACCACTCGCTAAGATGCCATTTTGAATGGATTTCACGAGATAGGTATCACCTAGAATGTAGTTGTGTCGCGTGGCGTAATCTTTATCGGTCGTCGTGTAGCTGACATTACCCGCAGCATCGTAGTAATAGGCGGTACCAGTGTATCCTGGACTTCCGCCAATACCATGCGTTTGAGCTACATCAACTTGGGTGCTACTTACCAAGTTTCCACTCGCGCCCTTCTTAAACTGTGTGAGATTCTGGGTGAAACTAATGCCCATCTTTTCAAGAGTCGATTTCAACTTTCTTGTATCGCCTTCTACTCTGAGTGAGCTATCAATACCATTCTGCACCACCCGTCCCGCGGTATCATAGTAGCGATGTTCGATGATTGCGTCTTGGCTGAGCCCATAGGAATCCGTGTATCGATAGGCAATCGTCTCGAGGCGCCCCGCATTGTCATATCCGTAGTACTCTGTGACTTTTTCTTTGGGAGCAGTATCCGCATCAACGGTGAACACTCCGTTAACCATTTTCAAAGCGTGACCATATGTTGTGTCGGAGATTCTCCGTCCTGCACCATCGTAGGCGTATTGGTGCCCTTGTGAGGCACTAATGGTCGCTGTCGCTAGTGATTTATTGGTCGATGTGCCGTCGACGATCAATTGACGATTCATGGCGTCAAAGGTGTTCCACGTTTCTTGCGCAACATTGGTGTCATCCGATGTGCCAAAAGCATCCGTCGATTTCGAGTAGATTGATCTTGTATGAATGTGGTTGCCATTGGCGTCGTAATCGTACTCTATGAAATAACGCCCATCCGCGATGACCCGCAGACGATTGAGTTCGTCGTAAGCCAGTGAATTATCCTGTAGAACCAAAGCCTGACCATCTCGATTCTGCGTCACGTTTTCGCGAATGCGATTTCCTGCATCATCATATTGATAACTAGTAAGGGTTTGGGTACCTTGGTCATCGATCGTCAAGAGCTGCCCGGCATTACCATAGGTTTTGTGGATGTTCTTGCCCGTCTTGGCTTTCACTTCGTCCGTTTGAAGGCCGCGGAAATCATAGGTGTAATTGGTGACCGCGTCTCCCAAATCTTTCGCTGTGGCGACACGCATAGAACTACCATCTTGATAAGTCCACACTTTAGTTTTACCAAGACCATCTTTGGTGGCAACACGGCGATTGAGCGCATCGTATTCGTTGATAAGCGTTATTCCAGAAGTGTCGGTGGTGCTGACCACATTGCCACGTAAGTCGTACCGGGTAATACTTTCACCACCAGCCTGGTCGATCGTCTTATAGCGACGCCCCAATTCGTCGTAGACGTAGCGTGTGGTCATGGTCGTTCCAGAAGCTGTGTCTTCTCCGACCGAACCCCGATTGGCACGCAGTTCGTACAAATTTGTCCAGAAGCGCAACCCAGCAACGGTACTTGTCAATTGGTGGCCGAGATTATCATAGGTCATGCTGGTACGACGTCCCGAACCGTCAACCTGCGCTTCGTTTTCACCGAAGACATTCACAGTGTAGGTTGTTAAACCGTAGGCTTGACCATTACTCAATACGTTTGCGTTATAGTCAGCAGCGTAACTTGCAACGACGTGACCTGTGGCATCGTAGCGTTGTTTATTGATATTGCCGTTGGCATCTTGGGTCGCAATCAGGCGTCCGAGATCATCATAGATATTGACGCTTGATAAGACATTGGCCGCCTTCAATGGACTACGGGTGCTGACGAGCTGATTACGCGCATTATAGGTATAGTTTGTTACCCAATTCGGATTGCGCGCATCGGTCACGCTGAGCACATTGCCCCAGCGATCACTCTGTTGGTATACCTTGACGGTTGCGGTTGCAGATTGACTGGAAACTTGAATTGCAGACCAATCAATCTTAGACCGTAAGTCATAGCTGACACTTGCACCGAGTACGTGGCCCGCGATCGCGCTAAAAGCTGCACGTGCACGAGCGTCGTAACTTTCGGCGGTCGTACGAGCTGCACCAGCTGCCGCAATCAAATCGTTCAATCGATTCACATCACCAGTTGGGGCATTTCTTAGGCTACTTAATCGGGCGTTTTCAAGGGCAACCAAACTTGTCAGAGAGGCAGAAATTTTATCCGCAAAGAGTTTTTGATTAAATTTAAGAGAAACTCCGGTGTTGGTACTATGTTGGTTAATGTAGATGAATTGCCAAATCACATCAGCACGCGTACGAGTTGCTAACTGCTGCGTCCAATAGCTAAGGCCTTCAGAATCTGGCACCGTGCCTAGCGCATTGGAATACATCTTGTTGACGAAATCGTTGTTACTGATCGTCTTCATTGCAGTGCTTGACGAGTTTGGTGATGCTGCTTCTGCATCAAGCATGAGATTGATAACATTTAACCAGTCAGTGCTCGCACCTGAGCCACTATTGATTTTGTCACTCCAATAATCAAAGCCCGCTAAATCTGGAACTTTATTAAACACGACTTGGTAAAGAGCGGTCATTTCAAGGCGTGTTTGCGTTGTCTTACTGCTTGCTACTGCATCGGCAATGCCACCCTCAACAGAATCCGCCGTGACGTTGGCGAATAGAGTTTTGGAGCGTTCAATATCATCGCCTTTGAGTTGTACCGCATAAATGAGACCAACCGCAGTCTTGTTCGCCAGAACTTGTTGACGAGTCCAACCGAACACACTGGTTCCCTGATCTGCGAGAGTTTCAGCAAGAATATCAGCTGCAACCTGACCACGCGTTTTAGTGCTCATATCGGCAATATGGGCGTCGATTTTTAAACGCGAAGCGCTATCAACATTTGCCACATTCTCGCCTAAGTTTTGATACAACGCATTCACGAAAGCGTTAGCCGGCATCGACAACAGATCGCCGCCAATCATTGCATTGGCTGTCACTGCCAATGAATTACTATTGAGCATTGTGACCCAATAGTTCAATCCCGTCAGATCCGGTGCTCGGTTATAAAGCAAGGCATACAGACGAGTCACTTGGGTTTGTTGCACGCTTGCAGTAACAAGTGGCGCCACTCCCAACTTCGCAGCAGCCAAAGCTTGTGCGCCAACTTGCGTTGCTGTACTGAGGACATTATTGGCGCTGGCATACTGATTACTTGCCAATGTGAGCTCTTGCTCAAGCTGTTGTTTGATGCTTGCTTCTTGGGCTGAATAAGTAGTCGCCAGTTTGATTACATTTTGGTCGTGGAATAATCTCGATGCAATGGCGATGTCCGTCACCAAATTCTGATTACGAACCGCGTTGATCATTGCATTAAGTTCTGAGCCCACCGCGCGCTGACGATCTGTCAAATTTGCAATTGCGAATGCCGAGGTGAGTTTGCCCGTCCAATAACTCTCAGCCTCTGTGTCTTTCACCGTACGTCCCAAACCTGAAGTGAATATGACGCTGACCATATCAGGGATCGAACGGCTTGAGCTATTGACGTCCATATACATCGCATAGGCAACATCATTTAGCGTGAGCTTAGATTCATTGAGATCGATCACCCAGGAATTCAACTTGACCATTTGAGCTTGAGTAATCGTACTGTTTCCGAACAGCGCGAAAAGGCGAAGAACGTTTAGTAGGTTGGCGGCATTGGTGGTCAACACGGGTGGTGTGACCGCACTGACGACACCCAAGCCCTTTGCAGTACTGTCGTACGTGTTGAAGGCGGCACTTTCTTCACTCTGTTTTTGCTCTTTCGTTCGAAGTGCAGCATTCAACAAGTCGGAGGCGTTGCCCGCGAAACGGCTGACACCGCTATTGACCTTATTGTTAAATTTTTGTTGGGTTTGTAGCCCTATTTGTACGTTGCCGCTGTAATTACTTACAGAGGAAATCAAATCCAAAAATACTTGGCCACGTGCGGAATCGCTAGACATCGCGGCGTTCGAAATCTGGTTGACCCAATAACTCTGACTAGTATCATTATCGTAGCGTTCCAATCCGACTTCATAAAGTCGCTTAACTAGATCAATCGCGCTCAATGCACTAATCGCTGGCGCCGCTTTATACATCGCTGTAGCAACGTTTGCGAGAGACTTGCCCGAACTAAGCTGATCGAGCCAATAGCTCACACCTGGAATATCTGGATCGACTTTGCCAAATATGAGCACGTACAATTGCTCGATCTGTTTGAGCGCTGTATTCGAAGCATTTTGGATACGCGTACGATCAACAACCGCATTATTGTATTGCGTTAGTGCTACTTGAGCCGCGTCTTTCGCCAATCCATAGTTGTAAAGTTTATTGGCGAGGTCTGCCTGGTTCGCAGGTGTTAACGCGGTCGATGAGTTCTCGATCAGCGCTTTCGCACGTGACAAACTCAGACTTTGCAAGCTTGAATTCGCATTCGCGGAAGCAAGATTGAGGCGCGACTTGTTGCTGTTCTCTCGGGCGACATCTAGCTCCGCTTGCGCTTTCTCCAATTCAGCACGGGCCACAATTTGTGCTGATGAATTCTTGTTCTGGATCGCGTCATTGAGGGCTATTTGAGCATTATCACGCAGGCGGATAGCTTCCTTCTCAGCAAGTTCAGCACTATCAAAAATTGTTTGAGCTCGAGCTTTAGCGTCTTGTGCGTTTCGCAAAGCAAGCGCCATACTATTGCTGACCTTAGAGTTGATGGTGGTACGGGCTTGTGCTCCCTGTACGCCCAATTGTGCCTCACGTAACTTTTGCTCAGCAATTGCATAAGCCGCCAACGCATTTGCATAGGCTTGCTCTTTGCCCTCTATTGCTCCAGCAGCGGTCTCGTAGGGTCCCTTGAGGTTGTTGTAAGAGGTGGCAACAGTTTGCAAAGTTCTCGCTGTGCCTCCTGTGACCTTAGCATTGAAAGTTGCCTTTGCTTGAAGTCCGATCTGCTCCAACAATGCTGCATCATATTCGGTTTGAGCGCTCGTAAGGCGCGATTGCGCGTTGTCGTTCGCTGTGCGAGCGCTTTCAAGTGCAGTGGCTGCCTGCTCTTTATTTCCTACTGCATTACTGTAAGCCGTGTTGTTTGCGTTCGCAGCTACTTGTTCGCGCAATAGACTTGCATCGACTTTTGGGTTGAGGTGGTCGCGGTTCCAAATGGCTTCGGGGTCACTACCATTGTAAGAAGCAATCGCGTCTAGCACGTACAATATCTTCTGTCCCTTGGCAATCGCTCCAGATAGGATATTTAGTTCGCTATCCCAATATGTCGCAGCCGCACTGTTTTGCGGTCTCGCAAGTGTTCCTGTATAGATGTACTCAAACACTCGCGCTTGATTTATGCCGCTATCAGCCACCATAGACCAAGCAACTTCGGACAAAGTTTTACCGCTATTAAGTTGCGCAACCCGTGTTTCGACGGCACTCACGTCCGGAGTTTGGTTGTTAAACAAGAAAACGAATAATTGATGAACTTGCTTACGCTTCACACTGTCAATACTGTTCACTTTTGCCAGAGCAGCGTCTGTTTTAGCCTTATTATCGGTGGCGGTTTTTAATGCTTGAACAGCCGAATCAAACGTAGACTGTTTCTGAGATAGCGTCAGTGCTGCTTCACTCGCGGTTGTTCGTGCAGCTTGTAACGTGTTATAGGCGGAAGATAAATCTCGAGTTGCCTGGAAGTTCGACACCGCCGTGATGATATCTAAGACAACTTGGCCTCCCGTCTTACCGCGGGCAAATTGATCGGTGTAATAGTTAAAAAATCCGGTGTCATTATCGGTGCGACCTAGTGCATAAGTGAATATAAAATCAAGCACTGCGCGATTTGAACCCAAACGTTGTTTTGCGTCTGAGAACAACTGTTCCGCCAAGGTCAAAATTGACACACCTGTACGGATTTGGTTCATTTGAGGAACCATCGCGTTCGTGGCTGGATCATAATTACCATTTACGTCTGGTCGATTTTGCAATGCCACATACAATTGCACCAGTTGTTGACGAGCACTTGCACTAAAATTCAATGCGTTGAAATTATCACGCGCAAGTTCGTAATTTGGCCGTAAGTTGCGTTCCAGGTCGACGGCGGCATCACGCTCACCTTTCGTCCTGTCACGTGTCTCACGTGCGGCGAGTTCATTGGCGGTGGCTGTCGCCAGATCAGGAGCTACGAAGCTAAGAACCGAATTGAGTAAATCAACCAAGATCTGCCCTTTAGCGTCGCCGTCGATAGCTGTATCAAATTTACCCGCCCAATATGTCATTCCTCCAGTATCGTTATCGGTACGACCTAAACTATTGGCGAAAATAGCTTGCATCAATTGTAAAGATGTCGCTGGTTTGGGGTTCATTGCGCTGTACATGTTCCACGCGACAGAGGCTGGCGAACGCCCCATTTGTAGATCATTCATCCACCAATTTACGCCTGCGATGCTTGGGTTATTCTCATTGAGAATCAAAGCGTATAACTGATAAACAGTCGTCCGATTTGTGGCATTTCCATTTTGAATGGCGTCAAGCGCATTGCTTGCTGCAGTAAGTGAATTCTTCGCTGAGGTGTATACCTTGTCAGCATCATTGAACGCCTTCAATTTCGAATCGTAGTCGTTATTCGCGTTCGTTAAGACCGACTCGGCGTTGGCAGCGATTGTGCGTTTGTTTGCTAGATCAGTCGTTGCGTTAGACAAAGCGGTGGCACATAAGTTGTAGCTCCTTGTCGCTGCTTCGCTTTCAGCTAGTGCATTTGCGGCCGCTGTTTGCGCCGCATCCCAGTCGAGCTGTGCACGATTCACGGCAGCTAATTTTGCAGCCGATTGATCAATTTGGTAATCGACTTTCGCACGATCGAGATCTGAAGCGGCTGCCACCACGAGGCTTGCCGCATCATCGCTCTTCTTCTGCGCAAGAGTCTTTTTCGCACTCGCATTCTCTACATCGGATTGCGCACGTTCAAGTGCTAAAGCCGCAGCCTTCACGTCTCCGCTAGCTGCCAATGCCTGTGCCTTCGCATAAGCTAAACTGGCAGCACTCGCCTCAAATTCACTCATCGCTTTTGCGAGTGCAGTTGCTGCGGCCGAGGCTTCAGCGTCTGCTAGGTCGCGCGTTGCTTTGGCAAAATTAATCTTTGCTGCTAGTGCTTGGGACACCGCCAGCATGGCCTTTTGATCAGGGCTGACTGCAGCCATGACGTTAGTAGCATCACTGACGCTATTTCCATCGAAACTTACATAAGTCAGGCCCGAGGCAAGCTTTAGTTTAAACAAATCTCTCACTGCCAAACTGCTCATATCGACTGCAGCGTCGGTCACTTGAGCAGGGGAAACGTATGAGAGGAAGTGTTTCGCCATTGCTAGCAAAACTTGTCCCTTTGAGGCGTCGGGGCCACCGTTCCCAGCGGTGTTCAATCTTGTGACCCATTGATTTAGTATCGCCGATGGGACGGAAGTGATATCAAAAGTATTCTTGAAGATATTTTGCACAAGGTTTGTCGTGGACGCAGCATCTGCAGACACCTGCAACATACTGTTTGCGATACTTTCCATGCTTTCGCCTAAATTGCGTCGTCCCTTCCAGTAAGCAAAACCGGATGATTCGGGCGCACGATTAAAGAGCAATACATAAAGACTCGTCAGATCCAAATTATCGGCGACACCACCCGCTGCGCCCGCACGAGCGAGATCAATCGCCGTGTATGGGTCATCAATGCGTACCTGAGCATTTATATTAATAGCCTTAGATACCTCCTCCCCTTCCAATCCAAGAGCATAAAACAAGCCCACATTGACACGATTTGTAAATAGGGTCTGCGCAGCTCTTACCTCAAGATCACCACTTACATCATTCATTACCGTGTTCATGAGATCAAACAGTACCTTCCCCCTTCCCGCGGATGTCTTCGGTGCCGCATCCATCCGCGCGACCCATTTTGCCTCTTCGGTGGCATTCGACCATCCAAATACTTGAGTGAAAACACGATGAATGATTTCAGTATGGTTGTCCCCAAGCGCAGCATAAGAGCTGAGGCCATAAAATACGCCAGCGATCGACGAAAGGTCAGTCAGAGTGTTAGGTTTAACCAAATCCGCTGACCAATAATTTAATCCGGTTTTGTCTGGAGCTCGGTTGAGCAGTAAAACGTACAGTTGTGCTACTTTGATTCGCGTGTTAGCGTCGGCGACCGTGGCAAAGGTTCGCACAAAAGCAAGACCTTCGGCGAGGCTGATCTCTGTCTTCGAAATGACAATTTTCGCCGCGTTAATATCTTCACCTAGCATATCTTTAGCGAAACTCAAAGCCACCGTGGTCTTATCCAAAAAGAGTTTCTTCGAGCTCTGCCCTGCCGAATCAGACTGAGAATAATTTACAACAGTGTTAATGAGATCTGCCACCATCGCACCGTGTGCATTCGGCTGCCCGTTGTTCCACAAATTGAGGTAGTAGGCCTTTGCGGATGAACTTACAGTTTGGTGTAATGCTCCACTATAAATTGATTCGATCACCCTGTCGGCGCTCCACGAAGCCAATTCGGAGCTGGCAATCAGCATCTCCGCACATCGTTCAATACCGACAACGCTAACAATCTCGCTTGCCTGTTTGAGTTCTGCGGCCGTCGGCGCGCGATTAAACAATGCTACATACAATTGGGCCGCTTTAAGACGTGCATCGACACTGCCAACGGTCAACTGCCCTGTTACATTTAGTTCCGAAACTTTTTGTTCGTCTTTGAAATACTCGATCTTATATTCATATTGGCCGTCCGCAAGGGCGACAACATCCGTAGACGATTTTCCAGGTTGCCCCGCAACTGCAGTAACGTCCATCGGGTTGAACACATAACTATTCCCGAAATTACGCATCACCCCGCTTTGCCATTGACCACTTGGCATTAATCGATACTGGAACTTTGGCTTGATATTCAAGTCCGGTGGCGAGGTCACCGTAAGCAAATTATTCCAAGCTAAGTTTTGGGGAGCACTTCTATCGCCAGTTGGTTTAGAAACCGCAATCGCAACCCATTCGCTCTGCGCGTTTTTCTTGTAAACACGAATCTCTTCTAGTTCGAAGTCATTTCCGGCAGTGTATTCGGTTTGCCAATTGATCGTTAAGGGCTGTGCGGCGTCTTGGCTCGACACAATCTTGGTCACCTGTTTGGTGTTTTCCTCATTCTGCGCATAGTCTCTGGTGTAACTTAGCACTACCTTTACATCACCATTACCCCACGCGGACATAGAGGGTAAGTTGAGGTTTACCTTGTGTTTGTATAGGGTATCTTTCGCATACTCCACATTCTTATCATTGGGTGGGCGATTCGCTAGTTGTACCGTTTCAGAATAAGTGACGTTCGTGATGACCGTCTTTGCTTCTAATTTGGTGATCGCCCCCATTTTCGGCGCAAGGGTCGCCGTCACATGCCCAAGAGCGTCATATTGAGTTTCTGTACGAATCAGATCACTGCCACCTCGACTAACAACATCTAAGGAGGAAGTAAAACTTTTCTTAAGATCGCGTGCGCTACTCGTGATCGTCGCTGTATTTCGTCCCTCAAGATCATACAGGAACGCTTTAGTGACGCCGTCGCCGGAATTACTTCGCCAAACATTTCCAGCATTGTCATACTCAGCAAATTGTACCTGCTGCCCATTAATGATAACTTCTGTCGTTTCGCCAAAACCGTTCCAACGCGTTTCGGTCTTTGTTTGGGAGAAAGCGCTGGTCACTTGGTTGCTGCTACCTGGCTGAATGACCTCTATAACTCTTTGATTTGCATCGTACTTCGTGATTGTGAAAGTGCTGGCCACAACTCCATCTGCGCCGGTTACTTTTTGCCACGTTTTGTTAAGCTGGCCCAACGCATCATACGACATCAAGCGACTTTGTCCATTAGCATTAATTTCCTCGATCAATCGTCCGCCAAGGTCATAACGCGCGTAACTCACACGATTTTTATTTGTATTGAGAAGGTCAACAACGACTCCATCCAAGGTACTTCCGTTGAATTCCGCATCCACTCTCACAGTTACGTTACCATAGGCATCACGCTTAAAATGGCTCAGCAATCGCGAAGTTGAACCGGGGTTCAAAATCATCGTAACACGCCCTTGAGCATCGAATACACTCTTGGTCTCTTGCCCTTGATTATCTCTAACCAGGGTGCGATTACCTACCGCATCGTACCCGTAGCTTGTTATAACGTATTGATTGTTCGAAGCGCGGATCACACCGTTTGCATCAATCGACGAGTACTCCAAACTGGTGTCGATCTCCTTTGTTAGACGATTTAAAGCATCATATTCATACATCCAACTACGATCATTGGAGCTTAAGCGAATCGAAACACCGTCTAAACTATCACGACGAACATTGGGATCAATATCTTGTGCTGCCGCATGCTCAATTTTGGCAACCAAATTTCCAAGCTGGTCGAATGTCATGCGCGTCAAGTGCCCCATCGCATCAACCACCTCTGTCTGATGCCCCACTTTATCGTAAAAATAGGACTCTCTCGTTTCGAGGCTTCGCCCTGAATTAGTCTCCCGCATCACAGACTTACTCGAAAGATCACCAAAACTGTTATACGCGTTCACGGTCAATTTAGCAGCGACTTCTGACACCTGTGTCTTTGAATTGAAGCGTAGTGCGGCTGGCTCTTTCACTTCGAGCGTACGTCCAAGCCTATCATAAGTAGTCTGCACAACTCGATCTTGCTCGGGAGCTCCACTCTTGGCGCGTGCGATAAGACTCGCAAGATCAACTGAAATACTTCGGATTGCTCCAGCAGAACCGGAGGTCGCATAGCGACGCAATTCTTTGACCTCGCCAAATTGGCTGTAACCATAGCTAGTCACGAATCCCATTGCGTCCACTTCTTCGGTGACTCTACCCTGTTTGTCGTACACCTTGAAGCTGTAATTACCCGCCGCATCGCGATTGGCCCAAGCGTTACCTAGAGCATCATAAAAAGTTTCGCTAGAAATCTCTTCTGTCTTTTCTATACGAGCTAAAGATGCAGAGGTGGAGAGCTGTTCACGTGCAGTGTCATAGATCGCGACAGTTGGATAGATCACCTTCACTTGGTGCCCCATACTGTCGTAGCGATACTCAGTCACGCGCTCTTGCCCTACTAAGTCGGCGGCCTCAATACGCTTCTTGAGCTGACCCAAGGCGTCATACTCCATCCGCGTTTTTAGACGAACATTCTGTTCTTGGAGTGTCCCAATTCCGCTACCATTACCCAAGGTCGACACTTTGACTTCGGGCGCTGTTTCCAGCACTAGATTTCCGGCCGCATCATATTCGTATTCCCAGCTCGCACCATTCTTATTCTTGAAACTTACTTTGCGACCTAGACCATCATACTTGTACGACTCCCTGAAACCCATCGCATCAACCACGCTTTCGAGTAAGCCACTATCGGTGTAGTTGTACAGTGTCGTTCGATCTTTACTCGATGGTGCTACAGCACGTAAACTCGCCGCCGTTTGGTTTCCGGTCGGAGAGACTTGGTTCCAATACTGAGTCGACTGTGTGATCTGCCCCGTCCCATTCCGCACTTCTTTTGTGACGGAACCGCCTGCGTCGATTCGATAAACAGTGCGGGTAGCCAGATCTTCAACTGTCTGAACAATTCGATCACTAGTCGAGGGCGCTGCAGAAGATGCCCATTGACGTTCTACGATAGAATTATTTTTGTCGTCGTAACTATACGTCGTGACCCCTCCCTCAGCATTAACTTGCTTGATTACACGATGTAGAACGTCATACTCAAGGTGCGACTTACGATCGACCGCTGAATTGGCCAACACCGTGAAATTTGCGTTGCTAGATCCTGGTGGCGGTGGCGGCACCACTGGCTGTGCAGCCACGGCAGTTTGCAAATTTTGTTGCGCTTGCTGTAAGTCCGTCTTCGCAGCAACGAAACTTGGACTTGGGCCATTCGCTTCGATAGCCGCGGTAACCCGCGCCTGCATGATTGTGACCTGTGTTTGAGCTTCGGCTTGTAAGCGCATCGCTTGTTCAGAACTGGCTCTAGCATTCGCCGCCGCGGCATTTGCCTCATTCATTGCCAATGTTGCCTGTTGCACTCGAAGAGTAGCACTAGCAACATTTGCTCGTGCGGTATCAAGGCTAGCGATCGTTATCGCTAGCCCAGCTTCAGCTTCGGCAATGCTGCCTGTTGTACGCGCACTGTTCGAGGCGGCGTTCAGAAGCGCCTGCGCTGCCACCAAAGCCGCGTTTTCCTGATTGCGCACCAGGATCGCTTGATCGCGCTGTCTTTCCGCCGTGGTTGCACGGGCTTGAGCATCCGACAATGCTTGATTTGCTCCTTGAACGATACTTGTTGCACTCGCCAATTGTGCAATTGCAGCGTCTACCGCTTGCTGTAACGCGGCAGGGTCTGTCGTAATTAATCCCGACTGTGCGGCTTCAAGTTCGTGAGTTGCGTTTGCCACTGCTGCCTGCGCCGCAGTCGCTCTGCTTTCGGCAGAGATCTTTGATCCTTGGGCTACGTCAAGTTGCTCTTGTGCCGTGGCTTTGTTGCTCTGTGCTTGATTTCGAATCGCACTCGCGTCGGCGAGCTCAGAGACGGCTTGTGCCACTGCGGCGTTCAAGGCATTCATATCTGCCTGGGGTCTGCTCGCTCGAGTCTGATCAAGACGCTGCTGAGCCGCAACTACTTCTGCATTGGCAGTGGTGAGTGCAGTTTGCGCATCGCTTATTGCGGCATTGGCGCTCACGAGCCGAGCTTGTGCTGCGGCCAATGCTTGTGTCGCGTTATTGAGATTATTATTGGCCGTGGACAAAGCATTAGCGGCAGCAGTTGCTGCAGCACTTAACGCGGCAATGTCAGCGTTTGCGTTAGGAGCGTTTTTTGCCGTATTTAAGGCATTGTTTGCATTTGTTAAGGCGACATTGGCATTATCGACACGCGTTTGTGCCGCGCCAACCGCGCTGGTCGCCGTCGTCAAAGCTGCATTTTTTGCACTCAAATTGCTTTGGGCTGCAGTTAATGCGCTCTGCGCAGTGCTGAGATTAGTCGCGGCCGTATTCACAGCAGCTGTCAAGGCGCTCATATCCGCGGTTGCTTTCGCACGCGCACTGTTGACATTATTGGTCGCCGTAGTCACCGCGACCGCAGCCGCATCTGCATTGGTTTTTGCTGTGTTATAGGCTGTTTGTGCAGCGGCCACTTTCCCATTGGCCGCCGTTACCGCAGCATTCGCTGATGTCACGTTATTGGTGGCGGTCGTTACATTGGCCGCCGCAGAATTAATGGCGTTTTGTAGAGCATTAAGATCCGCGGTGGCAAAAGGTGCCGCTAGGGCCTTATTCAGATTGTTTGAGGCTGTTGTTTTCGCCGTCTGCGCGGTGGTCACGCGCGTGTTCGCGGCGCTCAGATTACTGTCCGCCGTTGCTAATTTTCCTTGTGCTGTTGTCAATGCCTGATTTGCGGTACTCAGGGCCGCATTGGCACTTGACAAGGCGGCTACTGCGGTGTCAACTGCGTTGCGTTTTGCCGTGATATCAGCACTGGTGCCAGCCACACCCATGGCCGCCAAACTATTGTCGATGTTGGTTTTAGCGGTTTGCGCGGCTTGAACTTGTGCCTGAGCGAGATTGAAGAAATCACGCTTTGCCATTACCACATTTTGGGCCTGTGGAATTCCTACCTGTTGCAACGAATGGAGACTTGATTCAGCATTGAAATCATTGTTACTGATTTGTTGTGTCTCAGCGTCAAGCTGTTGCACTGTATTACGGTAAGTTGTTAGTGCAACTTGTGCGTTACTTAATTTTGTAGCAGCAGCTGTACGTGCTTGATTAGCCTGCGCCAGTGCTTGAGTAGCCGCTTCTAAGGTTGGCGCAAAAGTTGTTGGATCAACATAGCCAGTTAATTGACTTGTGTGATGTTCTGCGTTGTCAAGTACACTTCTAGCATAGTCAAGTTGACGCGAAATCGTGACGTACTTTGCGGCGAGTATGTCGTAGTTGTAAGCGAGAAAACTAGAATCGCTAATGTCTTTATTTTTAACATAGTATGGTAATTGATCGTAATAGCTTCGATACCGATCCGCCCCTCGCAAATAGAGTTCGTGATTTGAGATTGATTGTGAATCAAGATATGCTTCGAACTCTGACCGTACATTGTCCTCAAAAGCATTCGCGATGTCGCTTAAGGAAATGATTTGTTCAATTCCTTTGACGTACGCGATGAACTTATTGAGTGTCTCTAGATGGTCCCAGTCCTCAGAATAATATGCATCGTTAAATCGACGCCCTCCTTGAGCATCGATATAACCATATGTCCGAAGAATGTCTGGATTCAATGTGAATAGCGATTCATACGCTTCAGAAATGTTGTAGTCTCTAAAAAATGGTTGAAGTGGCCCACGCCAGAGGCTTGAGAATGAACGTGTCCCAAGTTGACTGAGCTGCAACTCGGAAAAAGTCTCGCTGTCGCCTGACAACATTTGCGCGAAGTCATGGTTTTCACGAAATAGCCTTGACACCAAAGTATTAAGATTCGTACCAGTTAGTTCAGCCAACAATGTCAGTTGCGCCACTGCCTTTTTAGGTAAGGCCGTAAACAAGTATGATTGATTTAGATAATCTGGATTCTCGAATGGATCATAAGGATATATATTTGATCGCGGCGCTGCTTCAAAGGCTGCGCGAGCCTGATTGTAAGGTCCGACCAAGGCATCCACTTTAGCCTGTAAGTCAGCGCATTGCGCGCGCCAAGTGTCGTAACGACTTTGAGCCGCGCTTAAATTAGCTTGTGCGGTCGCGTAACTTGCTTCAGCCGCTTGCAGTTGTGCCTGGGCGTCATCGATCGTACTCAGACCGAGGCCAGTCAATGCTTGCTGATATGCGTTAGTGGCTGCCGTTCGGGCCGTATTTAATTGCGTTAAGCGTTGAGTATAGCCGTCAATTTGTTGCAACAAGCTTTGTTCGGTCGCTCGTTTTTGAGCGAGATCGTTGTTTGCCAAGTTCAGGTTTGTTGTTGCAGTGGCTAGACTGGCCTGGGCATTGGTCAAATTAGTCTGCGCGCTAGCCTGTTGAGAGAGCAGGTTATTGCGCTTTGTTTGATCACTGAGCGCCGTGGTCAGGGCAGTATCAGCCGCAGTCTTATTGTTAGTCGCCGTTGTGACGGCCGTAGTCGCGTTATTTTTATTCGTGGTTGCAGTAGCGACATTGTTTACTTCGCTTGTACGCGCTGTGTTCGCAGCAGTTTGCGCTGCAGTCGCGGCATTGAGCTCATTTTGCGCATTGGTTAATGCAGTTTGTGCGGTCTGCACATTGGCCTTCGCTGCGTTGGCCTGGACCAAATTATTGTCAGCCTGTGTTTTTGCTGTATTGGCGTTGGTCAAGGCTGTTTGTGCAGCTGTAAGAGCACTCTGTGCAGACGCAAGATTATTGCTTTCAGTGGTCTTATTTGCTGTTGCCGTCGTCAGAGCGGCATTGGCAGCATTCGCATTGGTTTGCGCCGTCGCAAGTGCGGCGTTTGCGTTTGCGACTGCAGTATTGGCCGCTTGTGCATCACTAAGCGCCTTATCAGCGTTCGCCTTTGCCGTCGAAGCACTGTTAACACTGGTCTGCGCACTGCTGACGCCATTCTGAGCGGTCGTCACCGCATTGGCGGCGTTAGTCTTCGCTGTCGTCGCACTACTCAAGGCCGCGTTGGCGTTACTCAATTCAGTCTGCGCGTTGGTCACTGCATTTGTGGCGGCGGTTACTGCTGCCTTGGCTGCATTCGCCGCTGCTAGCGCGTTATCAGCGTTTTGTTTTGCAGTATTGCTGCTGCTTTGTTGCGTTTGCGCTGTGGACAGCGCGACTTGAGCCGTTGCGATATCATTGTTCGCAGTCTGCTTAGCCGTGTTCGCCGTCGTCACCCTGTTCGTGGCGATTACCACGTTGGCGTTTGATTGATCTAGTGCGGCCTGTGCAACCGCAATCGCCTGATCCGCAGTCTGTATTGCTGCTAAGGCGGCGTCTGCCTGCGCTTTTGCTTGTGTTTTTTGATCCACCACGGTTTGGGCGCTAGCAAGAACATTCGCAGCCGATGCTAAGGCCGCCGCTTTTGCATCTTTTATCGCAAGCGCATTTGCCAACGCATTCGCGGCAAGTTCTCGTTCATTATTCGCTTGGCTTAGTCCAATTCGGGCGTTATCCAAACGTCGCTGCGAACTTTGCGCTGCCGCCTGTGCGGTCTGCGCCGACGCCTTGGCATCGGCCGCCAAAGTTTGATTTTGGCGCGCGCTCTCGAGCGTTTGGTTTGCCAACGCGGCTTTTGCCACCTCTTGATTATACGCGGCGAGTGCTAAGTCATAGGCCGTACTAGCTTGATTTGCTGATTGTTGTGCGCGCGCAAGATTCGCATTGGCGTCTTGTAAGCCATTTTGGGCGTTTGTAGCAGCAACGAGCTTCGCTTTTGCATCGCGCTTTGCATTTTCAGCCGCGATTTTGGCTTGCTCAGCCGAGGCCTGCGCTGCGCTCGCTTGTTGTACTGCATTATTGGCTGCATTCGCTTGTTGTGCCGCTGCATTTGCCGCGCTCGCCGCGGCATTGGCGTCTGCCTTCAATTGGGTAAGGGTGGCATTGGCCACTGCTAAATCGGCTTGTGCTTGTCTCACCGCATTACTATCAACCGGTGCCGCTAACATGCGATACATTTTGTCAGAAGCCGCTGCAACGGCGAGTTTTGCGTTTTGTACTGCCACGCTGTCTTTCGCTGACAATCCCACGCGATTTAAGGCATAGTCTGTCGCGATCGTTGGTGCTGCCAATGGTGTCGCAAATTGAATTTGATCGGTGAGATTGCCAACCTCATCGTAAATCTTTTGTGTGACCATGCCGTTTGGCGCTACTTGATACACCTGACGATTGAGTGCGTCGTATAAGAACAAGCTCACCCGATCGGACGTCGAGTTTTGTACTTTTCCGGCGATCGCATTGGCCGCCGTATTCGGATCAAGCGCTGTGGCATATTGGACTTGTTTGATCAAGTTGCCATTGTCGTCGTAGAAGAAACGCATGACCGCACCAAGCGCATCCATGCTGTAGGCGACGCGTCCCAAAGCGTCATAGGCTTGTCGTACCACACTGTCATGTGCACCATCTCGCGCTGCCTCAATCGCCGCAACGACCTCCTTCGCATCCCATTGTTTATTAGCCAGACTTTGCAGTTGCGCCGCATCGAGCGGTTTGGCAAGGCTAAGGCGTTCAAGCACATTACCCGCCTTGTCATAGCTCATGCGGCTCGCTCGACCGCTTCCGCTCACCGTCGCCACTAAACGACTATCAGCATCGTAGCTTCGATATTCGAGTGCATCGTGCGCATTGTCATTGGCCAATGTCGCAACGAGGCCATTAATCGTCTCAGCATTCGGGGCAGTTCCCAGACCTGCCAGTTGCGCAGCAGATAAGCTAGTTGCATAGCCACGCGTGCTACTGATGCGTCCCAAGACATCGTAAGTAGTCTTCGTCACACCACCCGCCGCATCGATGGCAACCACTTGACGATTGTCGGCATCGTAAGCGAAGCGACTCACTTTGTCGTTAGCATCTTTAATACTGATAACATTATTGTTTTGGTCGTACGTGTACTTGGTGATGTTGGGCCCTTGAATTTCTTGTTCACGACGTCCCGCCGTGTCATACACATAGGTCGTCACCGCACCATTGGGTTTAGTGACTGAGATTGTGTTACCACGGGCATCGTAGTCAAATAAGGTCGTTAATTGCAAACCGCCTTGGGCTGCATCTTGTATTTGCTTCTTGAGTTGCCCTTTCAGATCGTATTCATACTGGGTGACCACGCCTTTAGGATCGGTCACTCGGTATTGCAAACCTTTGGCATCGTATTCATAGCGGGTCTCAAGAACACGACCGTCTTCCATCGTGACTCTACGCGTGAGCATACGTCCCACGCCGTCATAGCCGAATTCAACTTTGTTGCCATTGGCGTCGACGGTGGTCGCGAGTTGATTTAAGGCGTTATACGCGCTTGTCGATGTGGCGCCCGCTTTGCTAACAGCAACTGCATTGCCATTTTTGTCGTACTTATAGCTGGTGACCGCGCCATTTGCATCCGTCACACTTTGTGTTTGTCCTGTGCGCGTAAAAATGGTTTTGATGACACTGCCTTCTGGCGTGCTGGTGGTTACACTGCGCTCTGTTTTGTTATACACATAGGTCGTACTATGACCAAGCGAATCTTTTTGCGTTAAAACGCGTCCAAAGGCATCGTATTCAGTCCGGCTACCATCTTGGTTGACCGCCAAGGCCGGATCACGCACTTCGATGACTTGACCGAGCTTGTCATAAACGTAGTGGGTCGTCTTACCGTTGGCGTCTCGTTTTTCAGTCAGGCGACCAAACGCATCATAGTCATAGTGGGTGACTTGTTTTACGCCGAATTGGTCGGCAGTGACCTCCTCGACCAAACCTCGACGATTCGTAGTGGTTAATGTAGAGCTTTGATGCCCTTGGAAATCGATATCTTGTGTGACGCTCGTTGCTTCGCCAAAAACGTTTCTTGTGGTGAATACTGTACTTTGCTTGCCCGCCTCCTGACGAGTCGTTACCGCACTCACACTACCATCACCACTGTTATAAGCGTAACTGGTGAACGAATCTTTCGTGTCATTTTGCAAGGCGGCAAACTGCGCAAGCAACTCTGATGACATCACGCCTCCAACCACTCCTGCCATACTTGCTAAGCGCTGCGCGAGCACTCGTTTTGCGGCGAGCTTGTTGGTGCGAAGCTCATAGGTATAGGCCGTCACTTCTCGTTCAGCGTTGATCGTGTAAGCCAGATTGCCATAGGCATCGTAATACATCACACTACGATTGCCTGCCGCATCCGTGGTACTGATGCGACGACCGGCATCATCATAACGGATCGTCGTGCCGTATTTAGCCCAAACCATCTCCGCTGGCATCGTACCCATTGCCAAGGCCACACTACCTTCTCCACTCAGGCTAGCTGTCACGCGACCCAATGCGTCATAGCGCTGTGTTTCGATACGCACATCCTCTGTACCTACCGCAGTCAAAGTCGATGTCAACTGCCCCATGTCGTTGTAGACATATTGGGTTTTAGTTCCTTCCGCATTGACTTTGTAGTCGATTTGACCCAAGTCGTTATAATGCGTTGTCGTGACTTGATCTTGCTCCGCTTTCACCGCTGGGCAAATCGTCTCAAAATCACTCACTGCTAAATGATCGGTGCTAACTTTAGCCGCATAGAGGGTCGTCGTTACCACACGTCCATTTGTGTCGTAGGTATATCGCGCTGCATATCCTTCGGCATCAACGCTTCCAACTTGACGTCCCTGCCCATCATAGTAGACATAGGTATGTAAATCATCGGCATCAGCTAGATTTGCCACGATGGTGGACCAACTAGAATACGCAGAGATTCCTAATGGTCGAGAATGATAGCGAATCACTTCCGTCTGACGCCCCGCCTGGTCGTAACGATAGCCCGTCACATAACCATCAGCGTCAACATGTCCTACTAAACGATTGTCGCGATCATAAAAATTTAATTGCTTGCGATCTTGCGAACTGCTCGGAATCGATATATCGCGCGCGCGCATCGTGTTCATAATATGCGTCGCTTGACCAGCAATACCAAAGGGTGTTGCATATTGCGTCGTCTCAATCAAATTACCGGCATCATCATAACGATATGCCGTCACACCATATTGATTCAATTGATTGAACGCTGCAAAACTGTAAGCCAAACGCCCCGCATCATCATAGAGCGAGTACGTAGCATAGTCTTGTAAACTTTCTGACGGCAGTAAATTGAGACCTGGTAACTCGTTACCTGCTGCAGCCCCGCGATCATAGTAGTCTGCTAGCGTGTTTAACTGACCCTGACTCATCGCTTGCGCATAAACACGGGTCTGTATTTTTTGACCTAGTGCGTTATAACTATATCCCGTAACACGGCCCGTCGCATCAATCTCTGCTCGTGTATTGCCCGCCGCATCGTACACATAAAAATGACGAATCCCCGCTGGATCGATCGTCATCCCCAAACGTCCCATCGCGTCATAAAAATACCGCGATTGCAACTGACCACCGGTCATGCTGCTCAGCACATGACCTGCCGCATCATACACGGTCGTATCAACACGACCATTTGCTTGTGTCACCGTCGAGGTGTGCCCAGCATCATCGTACTGGAAGTACTGCGTTTGCCCTACTGCATTGCTACTTGTAAGGAGACGATTCAAACCATCGTAGCTGTAGTTGCCATACACCATACTACTTTGCTGATGATAGGCATCGATTTTTTGCAGTAAATTCCCTTGAATATCGTAACTGTAACTGGTGACCGCTTGCGTGCCATCTGCAATTCCAACACCGTCACGATTCACCTTCGTAAAATTAGTGACCGTTTTAAGTTGCCCGCGCTGATTGTAGTCATAGCTCGTTAATTGGCTCTGGCTCTTATCTTGCGCCGCGTACCACGCTTCCATCTGCGCCAATGTCGGCACCTGTGCAGCACCTAAACTGGCCGTATCCAATACGACTTGAGTCAACTGCAGGCTACGAACTCGCTGGCCGTAACCATTATATTCCGCAACTTGTACCCGCCCCTCCGCACTCACTTGGAAACGTTCACGGTGATTGTCATCATAAACATGACGCGTGACTTCCGCTGCCATACGAGAGCGGTACACTGTGCTGGTTTCTAGATCATGATGGGCGTTATACGTAAAACTTGTGCGATGCCCAGCTGTATCGCTTTGTTCAGTAACTTGACCACGCTCATTATAGTGATAGGTCGTGATAATGCCTTGCGCATTCGTGACCGTTTCAACCAACCCTGCCGCATTATAGGTATAGGTCTCGATCGCTTGAACACTGCTATTTCCTTGACCAAGCGTCGCAGAATTACTTGCAACAGCACCTTCCGTCGCCGGGCCCGTCACACTGACAAAGCGAGACTGCGCATCATAAACATAGGTGTTTTTATTGCCGTACGCATCCGTAATGACCGTTGTACGCGCTGCCACATCATAGCTAAAGCGTGTCACACGTCCTAATGCATCGGTGATCGTCTTAACCCGATCAACTCCCCCCACATTCTCATAGGTGAAACGATTTACCGTACCGTCGCTTTGCTGAACTTGCTCTAATAAATTACTCGCACCTACATAAGTATAGGTCGTGATATAAACCTTACCATCCGCAATGCTATTGTTCTCTGGACTTAAATCCGTCTTGACCTGAAACAAACGATCATTCGCATCGTAGGTGTAATACGTCCCACTGACCACACGACCATCAGCCAAACGACTACGCTCTTGAACGAGCTTGTTCCCCTCATACACAAACTCGAGCGCATCGCCATTCGCATCCGTAATCGAGGCCAATACATTGCCGTTATAGGCATACGTCAGACTTTGTCCATTTGCATCCGTCGCCTTACCCAAGCGCCATTGCGATCCTGTATTCTCATACACCTCTTGGTACTGACCACTAGCATCAGTCCAAAGCGCCTTCCCATCACGAAATTCAATACTCGCAAATTGCCCCAAACCCGTCTGCGCTTGATAACGTTGACTGGCCACATCATAGATGTAACTCAATACCGAATTGTCTTCCGCAATGCGCTGCACACTACTTCCAGCACTATTCAAGTTACCCGACACATTGACCAAGCGACGGTAGCCATTAACCCACCATCCATCACCATTGTCATCGTTCGCCACTCCTTGGCTATTATAGGTACGCAATAAACTAAGATCGAGACCACGGCCTTCCACAAACGCATCTTGACCTTGCATCACCAAATTGCCCGTACTCACATTCACAAAGGCTTTTTCTCCCTTCGCCCCTTGTGACGCTTGCCCTAAGGTCCCACGCAATCCAATTCCACTCAGCGCCGTTTGATTCAAACCTGTGCTATTGCCGCCTACGATTCCGACCATGTCATCTCTACCTAAAAAATCCCCAAAACCCGGGTTCCGTTAAAGTTCAATTCGCTTTGCAACACAATGCAAACAACACCCCGTCATTCACATCGCCAATCCAATTCCGGCAGGAAATGTTTCACCACCAGAATCCGCTACTTAAACAACTTATCCACGCTTTGCGAAATTTGTTTAGCAATTCAATCAATAAAATCTAAAAATTTTTTGGGATGTTTCCGTAAGGGAATTGATGCAAGATTTCTCTGGGCTGCAACAGCATACGTGCGTAAAATATCGCACATAAATATTCAACTATTTTTAGAAGCAACAAGCATCGTATGCCCACAACACCAATTGACGCCCTATCGAACAAGCTTGAACGCTATAGAAAATTTCATGTAGCAGACCCCAAAAATGTCACGCTCATTCTAGATATCGTCGATATCTATATCCAACTTCGACTTCTCGACAGCGCCATTGACTTCATTGGGCAGTTGAGTACAGAACTTCAATCAAACGTGAGCGTCGAGCTCAAACTCGCAGAAGCTCTGGTATTAGTGAGGCGTTACCCTGATGCCCAAATACTGCTTGAGAAATTGCTACATAGGGAGATAACTGGCGAAGATGAAGACAGTGCTCATTACTTATTGGGCCTTGCTAAGTTTTACCAGGCGCAAATTGATGAGTCACTAGATCATTTTGAAAAAGCAATTTGTGGTGGTCTTAAAAGTGGGCAGATCTATCAACACCTTGCCTATGGCAATCATTCCTCAAATAGGCTCGACAAAGCTTTGGAATTCGCACAGAAATGGGTCGATATCAGTCCAAATGCGAGCAGTATGGGATATCTGTCGTTGGTGTTTTTCGATCTAGAGCAACTCGACCAAGCGAAACAATGGGCCATTCAAGCTCACAATAAAGACAGCTTAGAAAGTAATGCAACCGTTGTTCTCGGATCGATTGCGATGCTTGAGAGTACATTAGATAAAGCAGATAAATTTTTCGAGGTGGCGTGCGAACAAAATATGTCGAACGGTAGAGCGTGGTTGGGCAAAGGCTTACTAGCGACCCTTCGAGGTCAACCTGAAATTGCAAAAGCGCATCTGAATCAGGCACATCAACTTATGCCTCTACACATAGGCACACTACATGCAATTGGCTGGATACAATTCGGCGAACAAGATCATTTCAAAGCAGCACAGACCTTTAGACAAGCGCTTGACTTGGATCGAAATTTTTCCGAATCCCATGGCGCACTTGCTTGTAGTCTTATTCATCTCCAAGATTTGGGGACCTCGCAGGAACATATTGAACTTGCAGCCAGACTTAATCCGCAAAACTTTGCTGGGAATTTCGCCCGAGTCCTCTTATATCGGCACCAGGGAGAAAACGCGAAAGCTGAGCAACTCTACATGACACTTGTAGAACGATTTAAGGCAACCACTGGGAAAAACCTCAATTCATTACTAGGACATTACTTACTCCCAACGGGTGACAAACCGCACTGAGCTATTCTCTCTCAAAGCTCGGTACGAGACCATAAACACACGTAAAAGAATCTAGCCAACTCCAAAGTTAGGATATCGAAATAGCATGAACATCGAATCAGACACAGAGTTCGAAATAAAGCTTCAAGATGCTATTGCGCGCAGTCGCAATGGTGAAGTCAACGTAGCCATTGAAGAACTCATTGGATTAACCAAAACAAATCCGAACCAAGCAGCCCCCCACCTTTTGCTCGCAGCCGAATTCATAGAGCTTGGAAATACCCCTCAAGCAGAACATCATTTCGCTTCGTGCTTACTAGTTGCTCCCGCATTTCACCTTGCAAGATTCCAATTTGGTCTATTTTTGCTTACTCAAGATCGAATGGCATTCAGCTTACTTATTTGGCAACCACTCCTGGAAATTGACGAACGCTCTCCTTTCCGACTATTCACCGAAGGTATGATCCACCGCATACAAGGTAACAAAAATGAAGCCATTGCATGCATCGAACTTGGCATTAAGCTTAACTCTTATAACGATGCACTCAATAGAGACCTTCAAGGTATTGTTGACTCTCTGAAATCAAATGAAGTCACAATTGCAACCACAGGCAAAGTTAATACAGAGCCTCACGGTTCAGCCACTCCGAATGTGGAAGAGGTATCCGATAAGATCGAGGAAACCCACATTCTTTTAAATAATTACCAGCAGTTAGGTCAATTTCATTGAGCATTTACCTCTAAGCACAATAGATGAGTCGAATCTCGAACACTCAAGCACTAGCGGAAACCATTCGCGCCCAACTCATCCGCGCGAATGACTCGCGCGTAGCCGGTTCTGCGAAGTCGAAATCCATCGCCAGTAAGTCTAAGAGTAAAGATACTGGCGTAGATATAGCCAAACACATGATTGAACACGTACGTTCAATCGATCGAGATGCACCAGATCGGCGTAAGCGTGCGTTTCGTAGCTTTATCGAGTACATCATCACCGATGAATTTGGAGCGGCGGTGATGAATGATCATCGCTTTAACGTGATGATCGAGAATATTGAACTCCGCTTAACCGCGCGACCAGAACTTACATCAACAATTGAATCTGTTCTGGACCATCTACTGAATGGCGCTGAGAATATAAGCCCAAGCCCCCCCAATAATTAAGTGGCAATAGAAACACCGATTCTACTCACAACAGTTGTTTAGAAATCGCTTATTTTATGTTGTCTTTATCTTTTTTTTATACGATACTGTTGCCCAAAAGGAAGAAATATTCCCCCTGCCTCTTTTCTTGGGTCGATTTCTTCTAATCGACTAAATCCCTAAAGTTAGTTTGCAGTTGATTTTTACAGGAACTGTGAATCACTATGGCTAATCCCTTTTTGAGTCAAAATGCATCGCCGATTTCTTTCACCGATAGGAAGATTCTCGTTCTAGACGATATGCCTGATATGCGCACGACGATGCGCAATCAGATGCAAGCATTGGGGATTATGAATGCAAGCCTAGCCTCTAATGTAAAAGAAGCGCTCAACTTTATTGCTCAACGAACTTACGATGTTATTTTGTGCGACTACTACTTGGGTGGTTCCACCGATGGACAGCAGTTTCTAGAGTATCTGCGCACCACCAACAAAATCAGTCGCGCTACCTTGTTTATCATGATCACTGCGGAGACCGGGTTCAATAGTGTTATCACGGCAGCAGAATGCTTACCCGACGACTATTTACTTAAGCCCTTCACAGGTGAGACTCTGAAGATCCGTTTGGAGCGCCTGCTTGAACGCAAAGCGCGTTTGGCCAACATCGATCGTCTACAAGACAAAGGTGATTGGCCAGCGATTATCAAGGCCTGCGATGACATCATTCTGGTTCGCGATAAATACATGGTTGACGCCATGCGCATTAAGGGTAATGCGCTGCTCACCTTGAATCGTGTCGATGATGCGATCAAGTTCTATCAAGACGCTATCAAAATGCGCGATATGCCATGGGCCAAACTCGGGCTTGCCAAAGCCCTCAAGAGTCGCGGTGAAGGCTCACATGCCGGTCAAATCTTAGAAGGCATCATTCAAGATAATCCAAAATTGCTCGCGGCCTACGACTTGCTCGGCAAGATACACACCGAGGCTGGCGATACACAGAAGGCTCTGAGTGTGCTTGATAATGCCTGCAAAATTGCGCCCCACTCGCTGGCACGTCAGCGTTCCATCGCCCATCTCGCCGAAGAAACAGGTGACTACGAACGTGTGGACAAAGCACTGAGTGTGGTGGTCAAACAAACTGAAAACTCACCGCTACGTGATCCCAACGATTACGTGAAACTGACCAATGCACTGACTGAAACCGGAGAATTGGAACGTGCGGTGGGCATCATCAAAAAAGCCAAAGACAACTTCAAGGAAAATACGGAGGTCAAGCTGTTCGCGGCAGTTGAAGCGATCACCCAGCAAAAAGCGGGCAACAAAGACGCTGCTCAAAAAGCTTTGGCGATTGCGCTTGAGCAGGATGAAACTAGCTTGCCAGAAAGTACGCGCCTGGCGATTGCCAAAGCCTGCCTCGCTAACGGCAAGCAAGATGAAGCCAAGCAGATACTGAAGGCCATCGTCCAGAACAACCCCGATTCCAACAAACTGCAATCGCAAATTGCGACCATGTTCAAAGACCACGGTGGCGCCGATGTTGCGAGAGAGTTGATCGATAGCTCCGTCAAAGAGGTGATTGCACTCAACAACCAAGCCGTGCAAAAAGCCAAGGCGGGCGAATATGCGGAAGCCTCACGCATGTTGACCGAAGCGGCATTGCGCTTACCGAACAATCTCCAGGTGGTATCGAACGCCTCGCTCTCGATCTTGATGGACGTATTCATGAATGGTTATGATGTCGCCAAAACCATGCAAGCAAAACAGTTCCAAGAGGCCGTCAGCGCGCAAAATAGCCAGTATCCGAAGCTTGCTGAGATTATGGCCTTTCAAGTCAAGATACAGCAAAAGTACAAGCAAGAAATGGTCGGCTGAGAGCAATACCTCTTGAGGACAGTTCATGGAAAACCAAAACGGCACTGGAGACAAAGCACAAAACAATGACGCGGACCTGTTCGCTGATGTCGCGGCCTTGACCATCCATGACGTCAAAAATAGTCTCAATCAACTCGCCAACGATGCCGAGGCACGCGGTGACCTCGCCAGCATGAAAGTGGCACTCCACGCTTGCGAAACCTTAACCGGTTTACTGTGCTTTTATCGCTCTGAGACGCATCACTTGCACCTGCAAATCGACGCCCACGACCCGAGTGAGATGTTGACCGACCTCTTAGAAAATTTGCCGCGCAGCTTACGCGAACAAAGTGGTTTGGAGCTTCATATCGATGTGGATCAAGCGCCTGGCATCGCATTTTATGATCGTAATTTGATTCAAATGGTACTGGCGAATGCCTTGCAAAACGCCATTCGTTTTGCGCATGGTCGAGTCACACTTGGAGCCAAAACACATCTCGATCGTTTAGAGTTTTTCGTGCAAGACGATGGCCCCGGTTATCCGCAATCAGTCCTCGATGATCGTGATGCATATAGCCCTATCACGCGCAACGGAACGGGCCTCGGCTTACGCCTCGCTCATCGTGTGCTCAGTATGCATGAGAACAATGGCTTACATGGCGAGATCGTACTATCGAACCGCGGTGGCGCGCTGTTTCAGCTATTTCTTCCTTAAAGCTTCTCTACCGATTAGCTTCTGACCGCACAATATGGGTACTGCGAGTAATTAGAGACGTGCCGCAATCTGAGTCAATGCGAATTGCGCCCCTGCCGCAATTGAAATATCACGTTTGCGCGCGACCTCAGGCTCACCAGGATTAATTCTTACCACGGGCACATCTAGTGCAGCAGCAAAGCGCCGCGCACTTGGGATTGCTGTACCTGCACCGATTTCCAGAACTACGGCGCGCTGTGTGCGAGCAAACCAAGCCAATAAACGATCTTGCGCATGACTATATCGATCACCTTCAAAGTCCCAATCGCCAAACATCAAAATATTAGGACGCGCCAATCCACCGCATACTGGGCAAGTCGGCAAATCAGATAACAACAAACACTGCACTTCATCGATCTCAGGTTGAAAGCCCGTCGCCGACCACGCAACCTGTCCGCATTGATTCATGCACTGTAAGTAGTGAATTGAACCATGGCATTCGGCCACATGCTGATCGCTAAATCCTGCCTTTTGAAATTGACCATCAACGTTGCTGGTGAAGTGGCGAAGACCTAAGGGCATCTTATCGGCCAATTGTAAAAGACTCGCGAAACCTGCATGGGGAGCAATCGAACGATAGAGCTGCAAACGATGTCCATAAAAGCCCCAAGCTAAGCGTGGGTGCTGGCGAAAAGCTTTAGGATTGGCAATCTCAACAAACGAGATGCCAAGCTGTCCCAGTGCGGGATACGCACGCCAAAATCCATTCTCACCACGAAAATCTGGCAAGCCCGAATCAATGCCAATCCCTGCGCCGGAACACACGACAATGGCATCTGCCTCTGCTATGAGTTCTGCTGCCGCGTCGATACTGCCCTCAAGGTGGGCTGCGTCGTTTTTTGATTTCATCCTGTGTCGATTTAAACAGTCATTCAAACATCAGCAACATCTTACCTCAGGCACTCACATATCTAAGAGCATCCACACCGGGCAGTTATTGTGCCCCGTATTGCCCATGGGCTGATCAAGATAACGAAATCCCATTTTCTGATACAGCTTTTGCGCCGCAATCATATTCGGCAGAGTCTCTAAATAGCACTGAGTGTAGTTCATCTGGCGCGCATGTTCCAAACATGCTTCTACCAATTTCTGACCTATGCCTAAGCCGCGGCACTCAGGCAGCATATACATTTTTTGAAGCTCACAGACATACTCAGGTTCGTTTGGCAGAGGGCCAAAGCCGCAACCCGCAACCACCTTCCCCTGTACTTCCGCCACAAAATATTGAGCGCGTGTTTGCGACTGATAGTGCTGAAACATGTAATCCAAAGAAGGGTCAGCATACGCAGAGCCTTCGCGCGGTGCATCTAACTCTTCGAAGACACCTCGAATAAGCTGAGCGATGAAAGGATTGTCTGCTTCGGCAATAAGACGAATCGTGACCGGATCTTGCGGTAAGGGGTTAGGATGGGAAAGAGACATTCTGATTCCTGAAATAAAACGAGCGGCAACTTACACCGCTCGTCGACTCATTTAAAGCGAAACACTTCAGTAATTATTGTACTGGCACGTAGTTAATCGGCATCCACACATAGCCCTTACCTTCAGCGCGAATACGACCTATGCCTGGGAAAGACAAATGGGTTGAACCAATCAAGTAGCCTTCTTTCGCGGCTTCTGCATAGGCTTTTTTACGTTGCGCTTTTGCGGCTTTGCTGTCGCTATCGAAACCAATCGTGATATCTGGATTTTCAAACTGTACTGCAGCGACATGCATCAAATCGCCCCAGAAAATCATCTTTTGCCCTTTGCTCTCGGCCATGTAAATTGAATGACCCGGTGTATGACCACGGGCGGCGATGGCTTTCACGCCGGGCACCAGTTCCGTATTGCCATCAAAGGTTTTGAATTTGCCGGCCTTTACGTAGGCATTCAAGGACGCCATAGCTCCTTGGAAACCGCCCTTCGCATCGGCGGGCGCTTTGTCCATATTGGCCTGGCTCAACCAATGATCGGCATCATGTTGATCAGCACGAATCGTCGCATTCGGAAATGCCATTTGATCACCGACCATCAAGCCGCCGACATGATCACCGTGCATGTGCGTAATATAGATTTCGTCGATTTGGTCTGGGGTATAACCAGCCGCCTTCAAACTCGCTTGAAAACGTCCCAATGTTGGGCCGAACAGTGCGCCAGCACCGGTATCGATCAAGACTAATTTGCTGCCAGTGTTGATCAAATAGGCGTTCACAGAGGTTTGCAACGGCGAACTCAAATGGTTCTTGGCCAAAGTCTGAAGTGTTTGTTCCGGCGTTGTGTTGGTCAATAATTTATCGACGGGTAATGCAACCGTCCCATCAGAGATCGCAGTGATCTCAAAATCGCCTAACATCACGCGATAGTAACCGGGCGCTGCCGCTTTACTCATTGGTGCACCGGCAAGTGCTGGGGCGCTCAATGCGACTGAACCGACTCCAACCACGGCAATACTCAAAGCGATTGCGCTAATCGGTGCAGCGATGGTTTGCATACTTTGGTGGGCAATGCGTGCAAAAGAAGAAAAGCCTGGCTTCATCGTGTAGTTCCCTTCAAATGATAAATATAAGAACCTCGAATGAGTCCACTCACCGAGGAGAAATCTGTAAATCGAGCTGACGTATAAAAAACCTAAACTCGCTTGCTCGCCTATTATGACTACATTTCTCTTTTTTTGCTGTTGGCTGTCGTACCCGCTCAAAAAATAAGCAGAATAACATTTCATTTTTCCCTGATTTCGTCGATAGTAAGATATCTGTTACTGTTTATAGACATGTGAGGTTCCACATGGCACTCCCCTCAATCAATTCCAAGCTCAACATTTTCGATCAGCTCTACAGCAGCGGCAGCACCATCAAACCCAATGATGCTGTCGCTTCCAGCACAAAAGTCGATAGCAGTAGATTGCTCAATCCCTCGGCCAACAAGACTGCGAGTGGCAATACCTTTAACAGCGCGATTCAACAAGCCTTGGTTCAGTTAAATGCAGGAAGAGATATTTCTGCATTTTTTAATAGTGATGATGGTCAGGAAGCCAGCTCCAGTTTTAGTAATAGTTTGCTGTCCAAATTACCGGGGCTCTCCAATGCTGGAATAAGCGATGCGCAAGCTGCGGCATCTCCGATCAAACTCGATCCCAATAGCAGTAGTCTACAACTTCAATCATCCATTCAAAAACTGATCGCGCAACTCGATAGCGGCAATAGTGCCAGCGCCGCAGCTGGTTTAGGCAGCTTACAAGATAGTTTCAATACGTTGATCAGCAAAAGCGGCGGCGAACCGAGTGCGCAAAACCTGCAAGCATTTTTGAGGCTGGTTGCTGTCAACGTTCAAGGTAGTACTTCACTGGGCAGCCTATTTAGCACCAGTGCCTAAACAATTGGACTTCACGGAGTCTGTTTTAAACTCGCAGGTTCGCTGTCTTAGTCTCATAAAAAAAGGCGTCATTTCGACGCCTTTTTTGTCTAACAACGGTTCGAGATCAATTGCCGAATAAGTTTTTCAACAAGTCAGTCGCTTTGGGCTTTTTCTCTTCCTTCGGTGCGCGTTGCTTACCGCCCCGATCCCCCATATCGCCCATGCCACCTAGCATAGACATAAAGGTCGCTTTGTTTCGTAATTTGAGCTGCCAATCAGGCTCCCAGGCGATTTTCGGATCGGTTGGACGCGGTGGATAAGCCATGTAGTGTTCCGAACCATAGGCGATCATCCGCAGCATTCCCATGCCTTTGTCACCAAAAATACCTTTCGGCACTTCGCACTTGGTGGTGCTTGGGGGAAGGATCACTTTTTCATTGACCCAATTATCGATATCTTTGTTGCTCTGATAATCGACTAAACCGAAACCGAAATCAGGCAATTCACTTGATGTCCAAATCACCACTTCAGCGCTATCCTCGCCATTGCGATCACGCCCGCCCATGCCACCCATCACGGTCACAAAATAGCCGCGCGCCTGAGCAATCGATTTCCATTCAAGACTAACACCACCGTCATGCTTAGTCTGCGTCAACTCGATCGCTGGCATGATGTCTTGGTTCGCGCCGAGCTCGAATTTGAAAGACTCTGGGATACCGGCACCGACAAATTTATGTGAGCCGATCAGTGAGGCATTGTCGGGTACCTTTCTATCGTCTTGCTTATTCGGCCAAGCGGGATGGCCGGGTTCAGAACGAGCCCCCTTATTGGTCTTACCACGCATCACAAAAAACTTTGCATAGTCTTCGATCGACGCCGTTGCCATATCAAGTGTTCTTGGTTGCCCGGGTCTTACCGTTTCACCACAACCCCAATACAAAGACATCTTCCCCTTCGGTTTCTCATAGTGTGGTTCATAAGGGGTTTCATCGACTTCCTTCGGTACCACTGGTTTACTCTTTTCAGGTTCGGGTGCTGTCAAGGCAAGACTCTCACCCAATAGCATTGCCGGTGGTAGGCC
>CAYWNE010000034.1:0-31872 GCA_964459555.1 uncultured Burkholderiaceae bacterium
CGAACAAGAGTTTTTGGATGAGTTTTTTAGCTTTGTCATCCGCTGTTTGCCCATAGTTACGCGAAACTTTGACCCGAACATCATCAGGAATCACGGCGCCCTTCAAACTCTCCATTCTGGCAATCACGGCGTCAGCAACTTGCACCGCATTTTGGCCTGGCTTTTTGGTCACGGCGATCGTGACCGCCGGATATTCTAGAGCGGCACCGTCGGCCTGTTTTGAGCTTACTTTGTCTGTGCCTTTACCCTCGCCATGCCAAACATACTGCGTGATCGGCAATGCCCCATCTTCCACTTGCGCGACGTCTTGTAAGAAGACCGGGCGATTATTGCGCACTGCCACCACCAATTCGGCGACGCTCTGCGCATCCTGTAAGAATGGTCCCGCCTCGATCGCCACACTACGATTGCCCATGGTCAGTTCACCCGCTGGCATGGCAAGGTGAGCAGATTGCAATGCGCCTTGCAAGTCCAGCACGGTCAATTGATGCGCCGCGAGTTTGGCAGGATCTAAAGCAATTTGAATTGCACGACCAGGGCCACCGATAGTGCTGATCTCACGCGTGCCTTTTACCCGTTTGAGTTCGGCCTCGACACTATGTGCGACCTGTCCTAAAGCCAATCCGGCTTGATCTTGGCGTTGGCTCCACAAGGTGAAAGAGACAATAGGCACGTCATCAATGCCCTTCGGCTTGATGAGCGGTTCTAGCGTTCCTAAATTCGCTGGCAACCAATCGCGGTGACTATGTACGGTGTCATACAAACGCACCAAGGCTTCGGTACGTGGTACGCCCACTTCAAACTGCACCGTGATAATGGCCAATCCGGGACGTGAGACCGACATCACGTGTTCGACGTTGGCGATTTGGCTCAGCACTTGCTCGGCAGGTACGGTCACCATTTGCTCAACGTCTTTGACCGAGGCTCCTGGGAAGGGAATCAAAACATTGGCCATGGTCACGTTAATTTGCGGCTCTTCCTCACGCGGTGTCACCAATACTGCGAATACGCCTAAAAGCAAGGCGACCAAGGCCAGCAATGGCGTAATTTGAGCACTTTGAAAGAAGGCTGCGATACGGCCAGAAACGCCCAGTTTGGGAATTTGGTTCGACTGTTGATGATTCATCGCTCCCTCCTATTTCATTGCGCAGCGAATAAGCTTAAAGCGTCACGCACAACAGCTTCGCCCGCACTTAATCCGCTCAAGATCTCTTGTTCAGCGCCTTGCACTGGCCCCGGTTTCACTTGGCGCAATACAGCTTTACCCTGCGCATTCACGACATACACCGCAAACACTTCAGCACGGCGCATCACAGCGGTGCGTGGCACAAACAAGCGTGCGGGGCTTGCTGACTGTGTGCCTTGTTCGGCTTTCGACATCAACTCTAGGTTCACCCTAGCAAACAAGCCGGGCACGATGGCTTTCGGTGCATTGCTGAGATCAAAACGTACTTGCACGGTATGGCTCGTCGCATCGGAGACGGGAAGTACGGTCATGGCTTTCGGTTTGAGAAAGCGCTCAGTCACCGGCAAAGATGGGAATTCAATCTTGAGTTCAGGATCATTTTTTAGCATCGCCAAACGTGCTTGCGGAACGTTGGCAATCACACGCAATTGGCGCGGATCGTACACGGTCATCACCGGTTTTCCAGGCATAGCCATTTGTCCCGGAGCCGACGGCATCGCAGCGACGTAGCCATCAAACGGCGCATTCAAGGTATAGAAACTTGACTGTGTTTGCACTGCCGAAGCCTGCGCGATTTGTGCTTGCGCTTGAGCGGTAGTTGATTTCAGCACGGCAGCTGCACGATCCAATTGGGCTTGGCTAATGTAATTCTTATCGAACAAAGCTTTCTGCCGTTCGTAATCTTTTTCGGCTAATAGAAGATTCGCTTTCACCGCCTCGATATTGGCGCGGCTGGCAGCCAATTCCTGCTGGACCGCACGGGCATCGATACGCGCCAAGACTTGGCCTTGTTTGATTGGATCACCAGCTTGCACCAAGATTTGCTGCACCAAACCGGCCACTTGTGGCGCAATCTCCGCAGTTTTGACCGCTTCCACCACACCATCGACCGTCAGGCGATTGCCTTCGCTGCTGCTACGTACTGGCACCGTGGTATAGGTTTTCTGGTTTTGCTGTGCGCTACTTGGTTTCGCTTCATCAGCCAAAGCATCTCTGCCTGCACCTGCACTTGCAAGCGCCGTTGTCAACATCAAAGGCATCACCGCCAAGCCTAGCCAAGATGTTTTAGGCTGTACTGACGATACGCTATTCATCTGTGTTTGATCTGTTCTCATCATGCATCCTTTCAACGTGCGCGTCTGCGCTTGCTAATGCGTTTCATTCGTGTAGTGCGCACCCTAATGGTTTGATGTCGTTCTATCGATTTCAGCGTTCATGCTTTCTCGATCGCCCGAATTCAATTCCGAATCAGGTTCAACATTGCATGTTTTGTGACGCGCCAATGTCGAAACTTGGACTTCATCAACCACTTTTCAGGATTCGCTTGCTATTCCATGCTTCACATCATATACTTATTTGCGCATTTACGCAAATACGAATTTAAAAATTTTCGAAAATAGCTTATTTACAATAGAGCGATGGGTGTGAAACACGCGTGATAAGACGACGACTTACCCACTCCAGAGTGAATGAGCCGGCGCAAAACACGAGCTGAGATACCCGCACTGCTTGAAGAGAGTTAGGGAAACGTCTACGTGTCAATGTTTATCGAACAACATTCATCGCCTCTTTAGGCGATTAAACATATCAGTACACTACGGGAAAACTTCGAGCGAGAAGTAGCAAACGACGACAGGCGAGTTACAATCATGACTTCACACACTACTACCTGCACCACCATGGAAGGTTTATCAGAACTCGCGTTAGACCATGTCGCGCAATATTTTTCAGCCCTCTCGGAACCGAGCCGTTTGCGCGTGCTCAATATTCTGAGAAACGGCGAACGCAATGTCGGCGAATTAGCGGAACTATGCGAGTGTTCGCAAGCCAATATCTCGCGTCATCTATCGACTTTGGCCAAACACGGTATGGTCATTCGCGAAGCACGCGGCACCACGGTCTACTATCGCATCGCAGACGAATCCATTTATGCACTATGCGATCTGGTGTGCGGCAACCTCGCTAAACGACTTTCAGAGCAAGCGAGTTTGCTGGGGAATTTGAGTGGGAAGAAGAAGCGATAGTCAGAACTGCAATGGAGATTACGTTGATCAATTACTCAACGAGCGACGCAATAACTGCAATTCAATACGCACTTCAAAATTGTGATGAAGGCGAATTTCAGTTTAACAAAAAAAAATTTGATGTCGAATCACTAGAATGGTTCGGCACTCTCATATCTTTTACATGGCCGCGAAGCTATAAAGAAATTCTACAAAAGTTCAATGGATTTTCCATAGGAAATACCCACGTTTACTCGTTCATTGAAAGCATCGAAATACTCCTGACTTTCCGTGAAAAATTTAAGAATGAGCAATACTGGCCCATCGGGACTGATGGTTGTGGGAACTATTATGTACTGAACACTGCTAAGCTAGAAAACGAAGAATGTCCTGTATTCTTCTTAGAGGCAGACAGCGACTACAGCGCAAGCAACGAATCGTTTTCAAGCTTTGCAAGCTACGTTGTTCTTTCCTTGAATTTCGATCTTCAACATCAATAGCAAAACCGAGCAATGCAAATTCAGGCGACACTAAGATTGTTCAACTTGATGTTCTTAGGTTCGACGTAGAAGAAAGAGCAAATTCGCATCAATCCTTTTTACAACGACAAATATCCACACCCCTATCCATCACGATCTTCCATTGCTTTCCATCTTTACGCCAGATCGAAATATAACGGGCAATCTGCGTGCCTTTGGCATCAAACACGGGGCCACTGCTGCTGGCGAGCTTGCCAGATGGGAGCACCATAATTTCATCTGGCTTCCATGAAAAGGACGCTTCGGGTTCCTCGAAGAAATGCTCCCAACCAGCCACAACTGCTGCTTTACCTTGCAAGACTTTTTGTCCGGTTAGAAATACCGCATCATCGGCAATAAAGCCAGCAAACGCCTGAGGTTTGCGTTGTGCCATGGTGGCGGCGAATGCGTATTCGACTTGTTCCACTTCCTTTTTGATGGCCGCGACATCAGGCTTTGGTGCCACCATTCGTCGAGGCTTTTCGAGCGTAGCTTGGGCGAAGCTTGGCGCTGTATGCAAAACAGTCACTCCAAGCAAAGCGATACATAAAGGAAGCTGTAGTAAACCCAGAGACTTCTTCCAGCTTGAATATGTCGATACTTTCATATGTTCTCCTTCGCTCAGCCCCAAGCATCAGGGCCGTATAAAGCGTCGTAGTCCGCCACTTCATAGGCTTGAACGCCGACCGCTTGCAAGAAATAAAGTTTGCCCAAGTCTTTCTCGCCACGCGGATGCACGTACCACGCCGGCTGAAAACGCTTGGGAAAATCTGTGAAATAGCGCGCTCTTTCAATCAAAAGCCAACGCAAGAAAACTTCGTTTTCTGCCAAACCTAAACCGAAAATCAGCAAGGGCTTATGAAAGATGATATCCAACCATGTGGACGCGCCGGCCCATTGTTGTGGATCGGTCCCAGCCGATAGCCGTCGTGGACCTTTATGCAAACGGCTACGCGCCCGTTCAACCGACCCCATATAGTGGCTCAGACCCAAGCGTATGCTACGGTGGTAGCGCTGCATACCATTGATATGCCAAATGCCAAAGCCGCCACAAGGGTGATCTAACAAGCGATCCGAAAAATACGCTTCCCATGGATAAAAGTCGGTGAAGCCCTGCTGCTCACCGGTGTTACCGCTGGCGACAAAGAATTTGGCGCCGATTGCTTGTCCCAGACAATTTTCAAAATTTGTGGTGAGCACCGGCGCCTCGCGTCGCTTGGCCCACTCCATGATGTAGCGATGCTGCGGCAGCGGCTGCCAAGCCGACATCAAATCACAAAATTGTTGCTGTAGATTGCCTTCGACCTTGCGGTTTGCGCTCGACACCTTCGTCTTTGATGTCGCCTGCGCAGCGCTCCGTTTCGGCTTAGCCGTTCTACGTTGCGCATTCAAGCGTAAATCGAGAATATCGTAGAACTCGGTCAGCGAAATACCTTGCGGTAATTGACCGGTGAAATCGTGCAAATGCCGTTGCGCTAACTGCGTCAACAGACCATCCCAGGAATTTTGATCGCCAAGACTGTGGTAGCGATTAATGCCATTACCGATTAACAAGGCTGGCGCTTCGGCTTGCGACAAAATCTGTGATAACGCCATTTCAGTGTAGAACTTTCCACACAAAACTCATCGCCACCATGGCCAACATGCCGGCAAAAATGAGCTGTACCGTTTTTGATGGCAAGAAATTGGCAATGCGACGGCCCAGCAACACGCCAGCGATCGAGGTGGCGGCAAACAAGCAAGAGAATGCCATGGGCAGCTCAGCGCCGTGCAACAAAGCAGAGCCAACCGCCACTGAGCCAACCAAGCTAATCACCATCAAAGAAGTGGCCGCCGCACTTTGCATCGTTAGGTTAGTAAAGTGCCGCAGCAAGGGTACGATGATAAAGCCCCCGCCTACGCCAAGCATACCGGTGGCGAAACCAGCGCAAGAACCGATCACGCTAATGATCGATGCCGTCTTCATGTTCCAATCAAAACGGCCAGTCGAAGCATTAACTAAAGCGATCGCTGAAGGATTGATACTTTCATCAACGCTACGCAGAGCTTGTCGAACCAGTCTCACAACCACGATCGTCAACACGCCAGAAAACGCTAACATTAAAGTTTTTTGTGACATATCCTTGGCCACCCACACCCCCAAAGAAGTCATGGGTGCACCAACGATTGCCATCAGTGTCGCAGCCTTGTATCGAACTTGACCACGACGTAAGCCATCGATCGCACCGATTAATGCGCCAGAACTCACCGCCAGCAATGCCACCGGCATCGCTTGTTGCATACTCCACCCTTGGCTATAAACCAGAGCTGGTACGGCCAGCATACCGCCGCCCGCGCCGGTCAGACCCATGATGAGGCCAACGGCGATGCCGATCAGTGCCGCCAACACTAGCGCCACGAGGTCACCGCAAAATGAAAATCGCCGATCGTCGCTTGACGAGTCGCAGGGAGGAAACTTTGTCTACACATTGAACAATCCGAACTTAAGCCACCGAGAGGGTTGATGGGAAAGAGACTAAGCTTGGCTGTTTGGTCGATCGAACTTAAAGGATCAGTCGCGACACACGCCCACAATTGAATAAACAAAATACAATCAGAACCATTCAGTTTATGCAGCAAAACTACCTATTGCATGAAGCGCTTTATCTCTTTCATATTTGGTACATCTCTGAGCTAAGACAACACTGTTGTCCTAATTCCTTGCGTTCATTGTATGGTTTGCTATGATGCCAGTCAATTCACGACAACAACGATCACCACCATGAATCCTAATATCCTTAGTTTTTTTGATCCCGTCACTTGCACTGCAACTCATCTGGTTTTTGATCACGATGGTGGTCATGCAGCCGTGATTGATCCGGTCTTGGACTATGATCCAAAATCGGGCCGTACCAAAACCAAATCCGCCGATGTCGTCCTCGAAGCTTTGCAAGCACACCAGCTCAAACTTGAGTGGATTATCGAAACCCACGCCCATGCCGACCACATTTCTGGCGCTCACTATCTACGTGATAAAGTGGGTGGCAAGATTGCGATTGGCGCGCACATCGATCAAGTGCAAGGCGTGTTTAAAAAATTATTCAATCTTGAACCTGAATTTGCGATCAATGGTTCGCAGTTTGATCATCTCTTCCATGAGGATGAGGAGTTCAATATCGGCGAGTTAAAGGGAAAAGCTTTATACGTGCCGGGGCACACTCCGGCAGATATGGCTTATCACATCGGCGATGCGATTTTTGTTGGCGACACCATGTTTATGCCCGACGTCGGCACCGCGCGCTGCGACTTTCCGGGTGGCGATGCCCATATGTTGTACCGCTCGATCCATCGCTTACTCGACTTCCCGCCGCAAACTCGTTTGTACATGTGTCACGACTATCCGCCGAATGGTCGTGAAGTACGTTTTTACACCACGGTCGAAGAGCAACGCCAACACAATATTCATGTGCGTGATGGCGTCAGTGAAGAGGATTTCGTCAGCATGCGCAAAAAACGCGATGCCACACTCGATATGCCCATGCTGATTTTACCTTCCGTTCAGGTCAACATTCGTGCTGGCAATCCCCCGCCCGCCGAGGCCAATGGCATTAGCTACTTGAAGATTCCTCTGAACGGAATTTGAAATTACTCAACAAGACCACATAAAAACTAAAAGAGACACGCATGATTAATCCCATCAAACGTATTGCCATCTCCACCGGCGGCGGCGATGCCCCCGGTCTCAATGCGGTGATCCGCGCTGTCACGCTGGCGGCGCAAAGACGTGGCTGGGAAGTGTTCGGTATTCGTGAAGGCTTTAATGGCATCTTGCTGCCAGAACGCTATCCCGTTGATGGGGTGTTCCCGATCACCAAAGACATGGTGCGCGGTATTAGCCATCTTGGCGGCACCATACTCGGCACGACAAATCACGGCAATCCTTTGCGTTTTGTTGTCACTGATCCCGATGGTAGTCAACGCGAAGTTGACCGAAGCGATGACATCATCGACCATCTCCGCGGCATGGACATCGATGCCTTGGTCTGCGTTGGTGGCGATGGCACCTTAACCATCGCCAACGTCTTACATCAAAAAGGTTTGAGCAAAGGATTGCGCGTGGTCGGGGTGCCAAAAACTATCGACAACGATCTCGACAAGACATACACGACGTTCGGTTTCGATACCGCAGTCGCGTTCGCAACGGATTGCATTGATCGCTTACACAGCACAGCTGAAAGTCACCAGCGCGTGATGGTGGTCGAAGTCATGGGCCGTTATGCAGGTTGGATTGCCCTTCATGCGGGCATGGCGAGTACCGCCCATGCCATTTTGATTCCTGAAATTCCCTACGATCTCGATAAGATAGCCGCTAAAATTCGGGCACGCCAACAAGCGGGACGCAATTACAGCATCATCGTTGCCGCCGAGGGTGCACTGCCTAAAGGTGGCCAGCGTTACTTGGAAGAAAAAGCCAAACTTGGCGAGGTGGAGCGACTAGGTGGCATCGGCGAACAATTAGCGCGCCAATTGCAAGACATCACAGGCAAAGAAGCGCGTGCTGTGGTCTTGGGCCACCTCCTGCGCGGTGGCAGCCCCACCTCGTTTGATCGTTTAGCGGCGATGCGTTTTGGTGCGGCTGCGGTGCGCGCACTCGATGAAGGTCACTCTGGCATTATGGTGGCGCTCGCCTTTCCGAATGTAAACTATGTCAAACTCGAGGAGGTGGCTGGACGCATGAAGGGCGTTGATCTCGATGGCGACACCATACAAACGGCGCGAGATATTGGAATTTGCTTAGGCGATTAGGCTAACAACTTCGAGCAAGATCATTCGCGATCGCGCATAAAGGCCTCAAACTGTGTGGCGTTCAGTGGTCGCGCAAAATAATAGCCTTGTACTTCATCGCAGTGTTGTTCGCGCAAGAAATTCAGCTGTTCTTCAGTTTCCACGCCCTCCGCAATCGTCTGCAAACCAAGACTCTGTGCCATACTGATCACTGCACTAACGATTGCTTTGTCTTCAGGATCACTGCTGATATCGCGCACAAAAGACTGATCGATCTTGAGTTTGTAAACCTTAAATTTCTTCAAATAGCTCAGCGAAGAATAACCGGTGCCAAAATCATCAATCGACATTCTGACGCCTCGATCGTGCAGATCATTCATGATCGCAATCGCACCAGGTGGATCGATCATCGCCACACCTTCGGTTAATTCTAGTTCCAAGAACTCTGGCGCCAAGTTTGCTTCGCGCAGCATCTGAGAAACGGTCACCGGTAAATCAGTGTGACGGAATTGAATTGCGGACAGGTTGACGGCGATCCCAAGTTTACTCCAACCTTTTTCATGCCAAGTCTTGGTCTGTTCGATCGCTGTACGCAAAACCCATTCGCCAATCGAAATGATCATGCCGGTTTCTTCAGCAACTGGAATAAACTCAGCGGGCGAAACATTGCCGAGATCAGGGTGTGACCAGCGCAATAAGGCTTCAGTGCCAATCACCAACCCTGTATCGAGCGCTATTTGCGGTTGGTAAACGACGTGAAATTGATTGCGTTCAAGCGCATACCGAAGCGCGTTAACCAATTCCAAATGACGTCCTGAACGCGCTTGCATTTCCTGGGTGAAGAAACGGAAATTATTACGACCATCTTGTTTCGCGCGATACATTGCGGTATCAGCATTACGCAACAAGGTTTCGAGGTCTTCTCCATCCTCGGGATACACGGCGATCCCGATCGAGGCTGAAATGTTCAGTTCGTATTGACCAATCAAATACGATTGACTGACGGTCGCGAGCAACTTTTCTGCCACCCGTTCAGCGCCAATTTCATCAGCGCCCGTCAACAATAAAATAAATTCATCACCACCAAGGCGCGAGATGGTGTCGCCTTCACGCAAACTATCTTTTAATCGCTGTGCCAATTCAATCAGCAAGGCATCGCCCGTACTATGGCCGAGCGAATCGTTGATGTTCTTAAAGTGGTCAAGATCGAAAAACACTAGGCTCAACTGCGAGTTACTACGCTTGGCATTTGCCAAAGCAAATCGTGCTCTTTCTTCAAGCAAGACGCGATTCGGCAAACCGGTCAAGACATCGTAATGCGCCAAATATTGAATTCGCTCTTCAGTGCGCTTCTTGTCAGTGATGTCTTCTTGCACTGATAAGAAATGCGTGATCTTGCCGTCAATATCGCGCACGGGCGAAATATGCGCAAACTCCAGATACTCTTTGCCATCGATATAACGATTGACTAGTTCACCTTGCCAGCTTTCACCACGACGCAGGCTATCCCACATTTCTTCATAGGTGAAGAGTGGCGTTTTACCCGACTGCAGTATGCTCGGTCTTTGGCCTATCACCTCTTCCAAAGTATGCCCTGTCTTCTGCACAAAAGCCGCATTCACATATTCAATTCTAGCCTCAGTATCGGTGATGATAATGATATTCGGGCTTTGCTCAACCGCTTGCGATAATTTGCGCACATTACTTTCGGTACGATTTTTTTCGATCGCAATCGCCAAAAAGTGAGCGGCCATTTCTAGTAGCATGATATGCCCGGCATCCGGCGCCGTCGGTTCCGAATGGTAGATGGCAAAAGCACCCAAGATCCGATTATTGGAGGAGCGAATCGGCTCCGACCAACACGACGCCAAACCAGCAGCCAAGGCCAAATCTTTAAAGTTGGTCCAATAAGGATGGGTCGCGATATCTTCGACGATTACGCGCGTCCCGGAATGCATAGCGTGGCCACAAGAACCAACTCCTTGGCCGATTGGCAAACCCTCTATCGCTTTACTATAGACAGGTGAAAGGCTCGGCGTTGCACCTGCCCTAATGTGTTTTCCATCATTTTCAAGCAATAGTATCGAACACATACTGCCTGGGATCACGCTCTCCAAATGTTTGACCACATCATCAAAAAAGACATCCAGTGCGGCGGAGCTATTCAAGCGTTCAAGCATGAAACTTCGCAATGATTCCATACGACGCGAACGCTGACGCCCTGCCTCGAGTTCGAAGCGATTCAGCGCGAAACTCAAATCCATGGCAAGTTCAATCAGAAGCGTTCGGATCTCTTCATCAAAGGCATTAAGAGATGCTGAGTACAGACAAATCACACCATACACAGCACCATTTTTAAACAGTGGTAACGCTGCTGCAGAGCGCCAACTCATACGTTCCGCATGGACTTTCCAGTGTTCGTCACGGCAACTAGCGAGATAGTCTTGGCACCAATGGGCGCGCCCATCTCGCGCCGCCAGCACAGGTGTATCCATGCAAAAAGGACTATCTTCCGCCATCGAAAATTGCGTTGCCAGCAGATGTTCACTCCCCAAACCATCGGCGGCGGTCGGTTTTATCAATCCTTTTTCACTTTCAAAAAGACCTATCCATGTCATCTGGATGCCCGCGTATTGCACGGTATCGCGGCAGATTTGCTGAAACAATTCGGCTTCGGAGTGGCTACGAACGATCGCCTGGTTACACTGACTTAGGATGTTGTAGAACTGAGTCAAACGCTGATTACGAATCTCGACATTGCGACGATGCGCATCGCCGCGCGCCAATTCAACTTGAGCGGCACTCAACAATCCCAACACGCTCGTTTCTAAGCCCTTCGGTACAGGAATGGTTTCGGCAAAATCGGCACGCCCCAGCTTGGCGATATGGTTCCTCAACTCCTGTACCGTGCCGCCCAATGTATATTGCAGACTCTGGTAAGAGCGCCACAGAACATAAACCATCAAGGCGCTCACCAAGACAAACAAAAGTCTTGTTTTCAAGGTCAAGTCAACCGCCCGCTTCACGCTATCGTCAGTGCGTTTTTCCATCAAACGATGAAATTCAGCAATCGGCGTCATAATCTTCGCTTTCGCCGCACGATACTCGTCACCGGTAAGGAGATCGATGGCTTTTTGACGCAGCACCTCTGGCTTTTCCGCACGCGATTCGTAAATCTCGAACGCACTTTGTTCAACCAAGGCCAGAGCATCCGAGTTCATCTTGGCCTCTGCGAGTTTGGCAAACTCGTCTGTAGTGATGCCGACGCGCCGCATCAGATCAAGAAAGGAAACCTTCTCACCACTCGAAGGACGAGGGCGTTTATTGTCACTGAGCACAAGATCCCAATAGATTTCGTGATAATCCACTGGCCGAGCCACCAGTCCATCACGAATCGCGAGGATTTCCTTGTAATGATCTTTGAAAGTCGCATCACCTGTTGTCACATACGAGCGCGCCATCCGTGTGAGATCATCGGATGACTGACGCAACTCCGAGGCGAGAGAGTGTGATTGCAGGCGAATCTCATTAACGCGATCGATTTCTTTTTCCGCATCCACATAAATGGCGAACGCGATGAAAAAAAGAATCAGCATGCCCAAGGCGAGCCAGAAACTGCGAGTGAACTTGAGAAACTGGGATGGTGCGCTCATAAGATTTCAACCAACTCGACAAAGTTTCAAAGCAAGGGCAAGAGCCTACGGCTTTAGATTGGATCTGAGACTCTAAGAAAACAATGGCTACAACTCACTATAGCCTTTTTGAAAGTCTTAACATTGAGCGAAAATAAGCTTGCTGTCCAGCAAACTTAGCAAATTACAACACTTGAAAACGCTTTCTCCTTGTCGACTTTGTGCAAAGTCTCAAACTTAAGCAAATAAGCTTGTCTTTAGTCTTCAAGTGGCCGATCTTGTTCTTGTTTTGGATGGATACGCACCAACAAAATGCGTGGGCCATTCATTTTCTTAACGACCGCATCAAATTGCGGAAACTCGATCTTCTGCCCTTCTTCTGGTAAATCGCCCAAGGCATGCATAATCAAGCCACCGATCGACTCAACCTCCTCACTATCGAGATCAATGCCCAAGGCAATGCCTAAAGTGAACAAGGGCAGGCTACCTTTACCGATGAGGGTACCATCATCAAGCAAGGTCCAGTCGTTATCGTTTTGTCTAAACTCATCGCGAATCTGCCCCACCAAGGCACTCAGCAAGTTGTCGAGTGTGAGGAAACCGACCGGCTTGGCATCACGATAGCCTACCATCGCAAAGTGTGGCGCCCCTTTACGGAAGCGACGAAACAATTCTAAAGCAGGCATATTGGGCGGTACCACTTCAACATGACGCAAGTGCTTACTCAGGTCTTGCAATGACTTGCCACTTTGCTGCGCCAAAAACAGATCTTTCAAGTGCAAAGTCCCTAACACCGTCTCGCCATCGCTATCGATATAGGGATACCGGCTGAAGCGATTGCGTGCAGCCGTTGCCATGTTTTCTTCCAAGCTAGCATCCTTGTACATCGCAACCACTTCACTAAAGGGACGCATTAAATCAGAGATCTCAAGGTCTCCAAAATCCAGCATCTGAGCCATGATGCTCCACTCGTCAGGCGTCAATTTTTTGCTGGCATGACTACCCCGCAAAATCATTTTGAGTTCTTCCGGTGAGTAATGGGCGTCACTACCATGGCTGGCATCCAACCCGAGCCAAGACAAAACTTTATTGGCGCTGCCGTTCAAGACCCAAATCGCTGGGTACATAATCCAATAAAACAAATACAGTGCAGGTGCGGTCCACAAGGAGACGCGCTCAGGCATACGAATCGCCATCGATTTCGGGGCCAACTCGCCGAGTACGATATGTAAGAAGGAAATAACAAAGAAGGCGAAAAAGAAAGAAATGCCGTGGATGAGTTTCTCGGACTGCACGCCTATCGTTTGCAACAGGGGCTCCAGCAGGCGTGCGAAAGCAGGTTCACCGATCCAACCAAGCCCCAGAGAGGCGAGCGTAATGCCAAGTTGGCAAGCTGAGAGATAGGCATCAAGATTTTTATGAACAACCGCCAGGATCCGCCCGCGCAAACCACTGACTTTAGCGATGCTGCGCACCCGCGTTTGCCGCAACTTGACCAAGCCGAACTCCGCCGCCACGAAAAAACCATTGAGGATGACGAGGGCAAATGCCGCGAACACCAGTAGTAAATTATCCAACGCCTGACTCTCAAGAAAATACAGAAGCCTCTACTTTACCGCATTATTACGACAAACTTATAACATCGACAGGACCGCACGTTACAGTCACCTTATTTCAAATTCTAGTCCGACAATTCAATCCATATTTTTAACATTTCGCGCACATTAGCCAGCGTGTCATCGCATTCCAGATGTCCATCGTTATTCACACGGTAATAATTGGCTCATTTCAACCCTTCTTATCCGAATCTCTCAGACTAGGATTTCACGAAAGAACCTCAAAATGATGTTAAAGAAAACAACAATTCTCGGTGCCTGTATGGCGATCGGCTGCTGTTCAATGGCTCAAGCGCACGAATTTGACGCTCTTATCAAAGCTAAAAAATACGCTGAAGTGGAAAAAGCAGCCAATGCAAAGCTCGCAGCAACACCAAATCAAGCCGATGCACTGGCAGCGAAAATTGAACTGATTCTCATCGAAGGGAAAGATAGCCGCCTCGATGAGGCGGCCAAACTTGCAGAACAGTGCATCAACGCTAACCCCAAATTCTCGGAATGCTTTGAACTGCATGGCAACATCTTTGGACTTAAAGCGCAGAAGGCCAACATGATGTCGGCCATGAGCTACGCGAATAAATTCAAAGACTCCATTCGAAAAGCCATCGAACTCGATACCAATAACTTTGGTGCTCGCTTCTCGCTCCTGCAGTTCTACATTCAAGCGCCCGCGATCGCTGGTGGCGGGGCATCGAAAGCACGCGACTTCATAGTTGAGACGATCAAGGTGAGTCCAGTCGCTGGCAGCTTGTTTCAAGCCTATCTTGACACAGCCGACGACAACCTAACACGGGCGATGAGCGCAGCCATGGCAGTGAACACCAATGGTAACGAAAGCCTGAATAAGATCCATCGTAGCGTCTTATCGAATCTCGGCCATAGCTTGGTCAACACCAAAAAATATGCCGAGGCGGACAAGGTCTATAACGAAGCATTACAACGCTACCCAGACTCTGCGATAGGAAGCTTTGGCTTGGGCAAGAATTTGCAGGAACAGGGAAAACAGAAAGAAGCGATTCCCTTCTTCGAAAAAGCGATTGCAACCGATGCGAGTGCTGCAGCCTACTACCGTCTAGCCAAAGCACAGCAAGCCTTAGGTGAGAAAGCCAAAGCGATTAGTAATTATGAAAAAGCGGTGATCTTCCAACCAGAAATGTCGAAGAAGAGTAAGGCCGACGCTGAAGAACAAATCAAGGCGCTTAAGGGCTAATTTGGTTTGACAAGCTCTCGCGCCGCATTCGGCGCGAGATTTGAGCAGCATCAAGCGGGGGGTGAATTGAGTGCCCCTTGCAATTCCTTTCGGCACGGTTCAAGCCTACAATCATGGTGTATTCTTAGACTACCGATTGATTGTCGACCATGAGCGCCGCCATGCCTGCTGTACCGACCGCTGTCCCCCACCACTTTCTTGAGGATGTTCTTGCCATCCTTACAGGGACATTATTGGTTTCGCTCGGGGTTGCCATGTTTAAGCAAGCCGGACTCTTTACGGGTGGCACTGCGGGTCTCGCCTTCTTGCTGCATTACGCCAGCCACATCAACTTCGGCACGATCTTTTTCATCATCAACCTGCCCTTCTATTGGTTTGCTTGGCGCCGCATGGGTTGGCAATTTACGCTCAAAACCTTTTGTTCGGTGGGCTTGGTCTCATTGTTCTCCAGCCTCCATCCGCAAATGATCCACCTGAGTTCAGTTACACCTTTTTATGTGGCGATCATTGGTGGCTCTTTAATGGGGGTGGGCTTTATCGTGCTCTTCCGTCACCAAGCGAGTCTAGGCGGCATCAATATCCTCGCGCTGTACTTGCAAGATAAACATGGAATTCGTGCCGGAAAACTACAAATGGGGCTTGATCTTGGTATCGTGCTGGCCTCCTACTTCATCGTTAATCCCGTCGCTATGGTGGCCTCAGTGCTAGGTGCCGTGGTATTGAATTTAGCCATCATGCTGAATCACCGCCCAGGGCGCTATTTGGCAGTTTGAGTATTCCCTCTAACTTTGTACGCGATCGTAAGCGAAGCAATGGCTTTGTGTAGAATGCCAAACAAAACTCGTCGTGCAAGTGGATACTCCAAGATCGACTTGCACTAAAGCTAAGCTTATCGAAGAATAAGCTTGCATGCAGCGCGTTGGCTGTCGCATTCATCATGAAATTGATGTTTGCTACAAGCCTAAAATGCTAAGCTGCAGATCATTACAAAATTACTCCACCGAGGAAATCAGATGAATCAAGTCGTCATCAGCGGCACCGGTTTATACACGCCAGACCAATCCATCTCCAATGCTGAATTAATCGCCTGTTTTAACGCTTACGTTGAGCAATTCAACCAGACCCATGCAGAAGAGATCTCCGCAGGCGAAGTCACTGCACTAGAGCCTTCTAGCGAAGCTTTCGTCGAAAAAGCCTCTGGCATCAAATCGCGTTATGTGATGAACAAAGAAGGTGTACTCGACATCAATCGCATGGTGCCACGCATTCCTGAGCGCAGTGATGATGAACCCTCGATCATGTGCGACATGGCTGTCGCCGCCGCCAAACAAGCACTAGAGCGCGCCGGCAAAACTGCAGCTGACATTGACGCGGTGATTTGCGCTGCTTCGAATATGCAACGTGCTTATCCAGCGATGGCCGTCGAAATTCAAAATGCGCTGGGCATCGATGGCTATGGCTATGACATGAACGTAGCCTGCTCCTCGGCGACTTTCGGGATTCAAGCCGCGATGAGCGCGATCCAAAGTGGTCAAGCCCGCGCTGTGTTAGTCGTCAATCCCGAAATCACCAGTGGCCACCTCAACTGGCGCGATCGCGATAGTCATTTTATTTTCGGTGATGCATGTACCGCGATCATTTTGGAACGCGCAGACCTCGCAACTTCCCCCCATCAATTTGCGATTCTTGGCATGAAATTGAAGACACAGTTTTCGAACAATATTCGCAACAACTTTGGCTTCCTCAATCGTGCTGATGAGAGCGGCATCGGTGCGCCAGACAAGCTGTTTCGCCAACAGGGGCGCAAGGTCTTCAAAGAAGTCTGCCCTATGGCAGCAGAAACGATTACCAATACCGTTCAGTCCGCTGGTTTGGCAATCGATAGCATCAAGCGTTTTTGGTTGCACCAGGCGAACCTCAACATGAATCTCTTGATCGCACGCTTGATACTCGGACGTGATGCGAGTCCAGAAGAGTCACCAACGATTCTCGACACTTACGCCAACACCTCGTCGGCGGGTTCTATCATCGCTTTCCATAAATACCAAGACGATCTAGCCAAAGATAATGTCGGTGTTATTTGCTCATTCGGTGCTGGCTATTCGATTGGCTGCGTGGTCGTGAAGAAGCTCTAAAGCTAAGCAATACTGAGCTCTTCCAGCAAGCAAAAAAACGCCGCTTCACTTGCGGCGTTTTGTTTTTTGAGCGACAAAGTTCACATCTCTCACATACACCAGCAACGATTCTGAGCTTCGTGTTGCTTCAATCCTGCACCAAGTTTGCGTTAGCGCAAATCCCTCCTCGCTTTCATTTCAAGCTCCTTTAGCACTTGATCTAGCTCAAAACTGATGCTGCGGTGCGCAACTAAACTGCCTTCATCAAGATTTGATTTTTTGATTAACACTTCAGTTCAACACTAAGGAAATACAAAATGAAAAAGATCGTTCTCGCTCTCTCTTTAGCTGCACTCGGCGCTGTTAGCACACAAGCGATGGCACAAGAAGGTACATGGTTGATGCGTGGTCGCGTCGTTAACATCAGCCCAGCAAACAGTTCTGATCCAGTCGGTGGCGCAGGCGCTGCAGACCGTATTACAGTCAGCAAAAAAACCATTCCCGAGTTTGACGTTTCCTACTTTGTGACGCCAAACATCGCAGCGGAATTGATTTTGACTTACCCACAAAAACACACAGTGTATTTGGATGGCGCTGACATCGGTACCTTCAAACATTTGCCACCAACTTTGTCTTTGCAATATCACTTCGCACCGACTGGTGACGTGAACCCATACATCGGCGCAGGCGTCAACTACACCAACATCTCTGCAGTACATTTATTAGGTGGAAAAGGTGGTTTGGAAAGCAATAGCTTCGGCTTGTCTTTGCAGGCTGGCGTTGACTTCAAAATCGACAAAAACTGGTCCTTCAATATCGACGTCAAGAAAGTACAAATCCGTAGTGACGTAAGCTTGAGTGGTGCAAAAATTAGCGCAGTCAAAGTTGATCCAGTATTGGTAGGTGTAGGTTTCGGCTATCGCTTCTGACCATAGCGACGCGACTACTTGAAACGACCTCCTCCCTTTCAAGTAGTCTAGCCTCTTGTTTTGGGGTGTAAGCGAGTGAACTTGTGTTCACTTGTGATGCACATTAGTCGCCATTCTCCCTGAGTCTGGCGACTTTTTTATTGACAAGCGGTGAGATACTCACTTACAAGAAGAGTTTGGCTTCGATCATTCTGTCCGCAGTGCGCGGTCTAAGCTCATAATCCAATGTTCAACTGGCTTCACTGTACCTGCTTGCAGATGTAATTGACACGCCATATTGGCGGAGACAATGCGATCGCTATCACATTCATGCAAAGCTTCAAGCTTTTGATCACGCAATTGCTGTGAAATATGCGACTGCGTGATCGAATAAGTTCCTGCAGAACCACAGCATAAATGCGCATCCCGGCACACTCGTACATCTACACCCAACTCACGCAAGAGCTCCTCCACGAAGTGATCTGCCTTCATTCCATGTTTGAGACTACAAGGTGCATGCCAAGTCACACTATCTGAAAATGTAGCGCCGACTTTATCAATCAGTTGATGTCGTAGCCCATACATAAACTTTCCAAGATCCATGCAGCGCGCTGAAATCTCACGCGCTTTATCGGCATAAACGCTATCCGTCGCTAACAAACTTGCGTATTCATGTACCATCAAACCACAGCCCGAGGCCGTGATCACAATCGCTTCCGCACCTTGCTGCAACAGTGGCCACCACGCATCAATATTGGCCCGCGCTTCCTGCTGAGCGCGCTCGGTGTCGCTCAAATGTAAAGCAAGCGCACCACAACATTGAGCTTGTTTGGCGATTATGCTCTGCACACCACAGCTATCCAAGACACGAGCGGCCGCCGCGTTAATTTCGGGCGCCAAAGATTGTTGTACACAGCCTGCCAACATCAAAACTTTTCTCTCATGCTGAGTGCTTGGCATCAAACTTAAAGCAGAATGAGCTTGAGGTGGAATCTGTTTGCGCAAATGACTAGGCAACACTCCGCGCAGGCTGCGTCCCAATTGCAACGCCAACTGAAACAGGCGAGGATTACTTAGACCTTGTTTGAGTCCATAACGCAAGCCTCTCTGCAGCCATGTTCGCGGCGCACGTTGTTCGATTTCGGCGCGCCCGATTTCCAAGAGACGATGATATTGCACACCTGATGGGCAAGTTGTTTCGCAACTCCGACAACTCAAACAACGGTCGAGGTGCGTTTGTGTTTTGCTGCTGACTTCCTGCCCTTCGAGCATCTGCTTAATCAGGTAAATACGTCCGCGTGGCCCATCAAGTTCATCGCCTAATAATTGATAGGTAGGACAAGTCGCGTTACACATGCCACAGTGCACGCAGCTGCGCAGTATGCTGTCTGCTTCGGCACCGGCAATGCTGGCTTGAATGGCGGGGATGAGTTTGGTTTGCATTTGCGATGTCTCTCTAAGATCGCCACTGACCTAGATCGAAAATACCTTCAGGATCGAATACGGCACGAATTCTTTCTTGAATTTTGGCTTGCACAACATTAAGCGGCGGCCTACTCGGCGCAAGCCCATTCGCAACGCGAAACAGCGTCGCATGGCCGCGATTTTTTTGCGCATAAGATCGCACCGTCTCGGGACTCTCAAGTGTCCACACCCAGCGTAATGCACCGCCCCATTCGAGCAAAGACTTGCATCGAAAATCAGGCGCTGGTGCGGTACTTGGCAAAGATAAACGCCATAAATTCAATTCAGGCTCGGCATGAAAAAAATGATGTTGTTGCTCGCCTAGGCTTTCCCAAAATGCGTGATCCTGATCGAGGCGTATGCCGCCTAATTTTTGATGCGCATCGTCCACCACGCTAGCCAAACCCGATAAGCGTAACGTCAGGCGTCCGGCGTAATAGCAGCTCGCGGAAATCGGTAAACACTGTCCCGCCCAGCGCTGCAGCAAACGCATCGCATCAGGCTCCGACACCGCAAACACCAAACTACATTCGGACTGCGGCGCTGGAATCACTTTCAGCGTGATATCGGTTAGCACACCAAGGCTACCAAGGCTTCCTACCATCAAACGCGACACATCGTAGCCGGCGACGTTCTTAATCACTTTGGTACCAAAGCGCAGCATCTCTGCACGACCGTTGATCAGACTCACGCCAAGCACATGATCCTTCATCGCTGCAGCGTAAGCACGGCGCGGTCCCGACAAGCCACACGCCAACATGCCACCCACCGTAGCGCTATCACCAAACAATGGCGGCTCAAACGCCAAGATCTGTCCGTGCTGCGCCAATAAGCGCTTGATCTCGCGCAAAGAAGTACCCGAGCGAGCTTGAATGTAGAGTTCGCTCGGTTCGTATTCAATCACACCAGCATAATCCGTGGTGCGAAGCAGGCTTATGCTGCGATCTGCATGTTCCTGCTGACCATCCGCAGCATCCACATAAGGTGCAAACCAAGTCTTAGATTCACCACCAACGATTCGTATTTTGTTCTTATTGGTCACTGCCTCTTGAATCTGCTCGCGCCAATTTTGCAATACTGATGCGTAGTGTTCGCTGGATTGATTTGATCCTGTTCCAGGTGGCGCTGAAGCTGTCTCTGACGCTACTAGCGTCGATTGCGGCTCTTGACTAACAGCCTGAGAATTTTGTCGCGCCTCTGTGGTTTTACTCGGCTTTGCCTTGGCTTCGGTTTTAGATCGAGATTTGGGCTTCGCCTCTGTCTTTCCGTCTTCCTTGGCAACAGACTTCGATTTCCGCTTAGGCTTTGCTACCTCAACGCTTGTTTCAATAGAGACTGTTGACGTAACCTCATCAGCAAGGCTCAATCCATCACTGTGCACGGTGAGGGCCTTCTCAGTCTCCATCGATGATCGCTTGGTTCGCGGCATATGTCAGTCTGGCTAGTAGCGTTCAAGATGAGGAAACTTCAATTGCCCCTGTGCGACATGCATGCGCCCATATTCAGCGCAGCGTGCCAAGCTCGGGATTCCCTTTCCTGGGTTGAGCAATTGCGCTGGATCGAAAGCTGCCTTCAAAGCCTGCAGCGTTTGCATTTCTTCTGGGGTGAATTGCACACACATAGAATTGAGCTTTTCGACGCCAACACCATGCTCGCCGGTGATACTACCGCCGAGTGAAACACAAAGCTCAAGAATCTCCGCGCCAAAAGCCTCTGCCTTTGCAAAGGCGCCAGGCTGATTGGCATCAAACAAAATCAAGGGATGCAAGTTACCATCACCAGCGTGAAAGACATTGGCGCATCGCAGTTCGTATTTCTTTTCCATCGCCGTAATGGCCGACAAGACCTGCGCCAAATGTTGACGCGGTATGGTGCCGTCGACGCAGTAATAATCAGGGGATAAGCGCCCCGCCGCGGGGAAGGCATTCTTGCGTCCTGACCATAGCTTAAGCCGCTCTTGCTCGTTGTAAGAAACACGTAATTGCTGCGCTCCTGAATCGTTCAAAACACGACTCATCATCGCGATTTCTTCGCTGACTTGCGTCACACTTCCATCAGCCTCGCACAGCAGCGTTGCTCGCGCTTCAAGGTCGTAGCCCGCTTGAACAAAAGGCTCAACCATACGCACTGAAGTTTGATCCATCATCTCCAGCGCCGCCGGGATCAAGCCTGCAGCGATGATGTTAGCAACTGCCTGCCCTGCCGCTTCGACGCTTGCAAATGAAGCTAAGATGACTTGGGCGATGCTGGGTTTGGGTAAGAGTCGCAGACTCACCTCCGTCACAATGCCGAGCATGCCTTCCGAGCCGATGATTAAAGAGAGCAAATCGAGCCCCGGCGCGTCCAAGGTTTCTCCGCCCAGTTCCAGAATTTCGCCATCGCTGGTGATGACACGAGCACCAAGCACATTATGCACGGTGAGCCCATACTTCAAGCAGTGCACGCCACCGGCATTCTCAGCGACGTTGCCGCCTATGGTGCAAGCCAGCTGAGACGAAGGATCGGGCGCGTAAAAGAGTCCAGCCCGCGCAGCGGCTTCTGACACACTGATATTGCGAACACCAGGCTGAACCACCGCCACCCGTTCTTTGGGATCGATACGAATGATTTTCTTCAGTTTCGCCGTCGACAACACTAAACCATCGGCCACCGGCATCGCACCGCCGGACAAACCGGTGCCGGCACCACGCGGCACGATTGGAACTTGGAATTGTTTGCAGATAGCGAGTATGGCGAGAATCTGTTCTTCATTCTCAGGCAGCGTCACCAACATTGGCAATTGGCGATAGGTCGTCAAAGAATCGCATTCATAAGCCCGTGTTTGTTCGGGCTCAGACAGCAAACATTGTGCAGGCAGTACCCGGCGCAAGGCTTTAATTATGTCGGCTCGTTGATTGGTGCTCGTCATCGACTTCGCGATCCTGTTAGAGGGAATGTCTTTCGAATGTGATGTCGCACAAAGGCTCGAAGTGTTTGCTTGAGTGTAACCGTCTTGATCACGCTTGTTAAGTTGTATGCGGCACAAATGCAGCAGAAACGATCAATAAATTTTGGTGCGCACTGAATGACGGATGTGTTGATTGGTTGAGAGCCACCAAAGAATATGGGCTATTCAAGTTTGAAAGCACCAATAAAAAAAGACGCCGCAGCGTCTTTTTTGTTTAAGCACCAAGGGACTTCGCTTATACCGAGAACGAAGAACCGCAGCCACAAGTCGATTGTGCGTTTGGATTCTTGATCACGAACTGAGCGTCCTCAAGGTCATCTTTGTAGTCGATTTCGGCACCAACCAGATATTGATAACTCATGGCGTCGATCAATAACTGCACACCATTTTTATCCATGATGGTGTCATCTTCGTTGGTGATCTCGTCAAAAGTGAAACCATATTGGAAGCCAGAGCAGCCACCGCCTTGCACGAAGACGCGTAATTTCAAATCAGGATTGCCTTCTTCTTCGATCAATTGCGCAACTTTCGCTGCAGCGCTATCAGTAAAGATGATTGGGCTTGGCATTTCAGTAACGGCGTTCATAACAGACTCCTGCAGTGGTTCGTTTCAGAACGATATTATAGACCGGATTACCAAACTTAGTTGGAGGCTGCCAATTTCAAAACTGGCTCTGCCACTTGATCATGCGCAAGCTTGCCTGAAACTAGGGCTCCATTCATCATTTCCAAGGCTTTGTAATGAACGTCACCCGAAATTCGAGCTTTACTTTGCAATTCGATTAAGTCGGTCGAAAACACCGGGCCATTAATCACACCATTGACCACCACATGTCCCGCACGCACTTCGCCATCAATCACGGCTTGTTCTGAAATGACCAAAATACTTGGGCTGCCCGGTTCAGCTATAACATTACCCCTGACTCGACCATCAATTCTTAACCCGCCCATAAAATGAACGTTTCCTTCTATGTTGGTACTCGCACCAATCAAACTATCAATTGTGCTTTTATTCTTCGATTTAAACATGCATGCTCCTCTATTTTTTAGATTCGTGACAGTGTTTAAACGAAAGGTCGGCAAAGCATGGGACTCAAGCGAATAACCATAAGAAAACCAATTTCGACAAAATATGCCTACAAATTGACTGCTTGTTTGGCCCGCAGCTCACCCTTCTCTAGGACTGTCATCTGTACATTTTTGACGCTGGCCCCCTCAGGCAAACTAATTTGCCCTTCTATCCGTTGATAGTGCTTGAAACTCAACTTCAACTTTGCAGCATCGCCTGCTTTGGCATCGGGGAATTCCATCATAACAGGTTTACCTGCCTGAACTAGTGTCAAGCTGATATGCATCTCACCGGAAAATTCACGGGCGGCTTTACCACCTTGCATGACAAGTACGCGATAACGCAATTGACCAGGGTTAGCCAATTCAACTTTAGCATTTTGCAATGTAATTCCCTGAGGGCGATTGGCGGATGGCATTAAACTCTCGAAGAAAGCTAGGTCTTCCTTCAATTTACTGTTTTCCGCTGTCAAACTTGTAATTTGATCCGTCAATTGCTTTTGCACCGACTTCTCCATCGCCTGTTGACTCTCTATGGTCGCCGCACTGGACATCAGCTTCTCACGTTCTTCGGTCAAAGTCGTGACTTGTTCCTGCAATCGTGTAACCAATTCTGGCGAGAACTTAGGACCGAAGGCGAAGTTTCGCCCCATTTCATAGGTCCACATCGCAATCGCACCGCCGACCCCAATCACAGCCGCAATGAAGGCGAATTTAATCGGCCAAGGCACATGTTGGTTGATTGTCATTTTCGACGCCACAAGGCGCCGCTTCCAAAATTTTTTGATCATTATGGGTTAATCGGTACGTGATTGAGGCCTGTGCTTTCATCAAGTCCAAACATCAAGTTCATACATTGCACGGCTTGACCAGAAGCACCTTTGACCAAGTTATCTTGTACCACCAAGATCACCACTGTGCGTCCGTTTTGCGGGCGATGCAAGGCGATACGCAGCATATTCGACGCGCGGGTCGAGCGAGTTTCCGGATGTGAACCAAACGGCATCACATCAACAAAAGCCTCATCGCGATAAGCGTCTTCAAATAATTTTTGTAACGCATCGTTTGTGAGATCCAGCGCACTGTCCTTCAACTGCGCGTACAAAGTCGAATGCATGCCACGTATCATCGGCACCAAATGCGGGGTGAACAGCAATCCAACTTGTTCACTAGTGAGACGCTGTAACTGCTCGATCGTTTCTGGTGTATGGCGATGGCCCGCTACACCATATGCTTTAAAGCTATCGCTGGTTTCCGAGAACAAAATACCGATCTCCGCCTTGCGTCCAGCACCTGAAACGCCCGATTTGCAATCGGCGATCAAATTACTTGCATCAATCAAACCGGCTTTCAACAAAGGTGCGAAGCCTAACTGCATCGTCGTTGGATAACAACCTGGGTTACCAATCAGGCGTGCCGTTTTGATCGCCTCACGGTTCAGTTCAGGCAAACCATAAACAGCCTCTGGCAATAAATCTTTGCAGCTATGTTCCATGCCATACCATTTTTCAAACTGCGCGACATTTTGCATGCGGAAGTCTGCAGCGAGATCAATTACTTTCACGCCATTGGCCAACAGCTCTGGCGCTTGCGCCATGGCCACGCCATGCGGTGTGGCGAAGAACACCACGTCACACTGATTCAGATCTGCCTTCTCGGGTGAGGAGAAACATAGGTCAACACGACCGCGCAAAGATGGATACATTTGGGCGACAGACACGCCATCCTCTTTACGCGAGGTAATCGCCATCAGCTGTGCTTGCGGATGAGTCGCTAAGATGCGTAACAATTCCACGCCCGTATAACCTGTGCCGCCGACAATTCCTATCTTAATCATATGTGCTATCCCAAGAAACCAATCCCATTTAGAAATAATGCCCTGCATTCTAGCAGTCGAAACCTGAATCCCCAATAGACGATTACGCCAGATCAAGTTAGCTTATTCGACATCAGCCTCACTCAAAAGCCCAAGAATTCTCAACGCCGAGGCGCCGAGGCACAGAGATGCGCAGAGAAAAACAGTAAGTGACTTCCTTCCAACTATTTTCATTTGTAAGAAATCTCCGCGTTCCTCCGTGTCTCTGCGCCTCGGCGCTGAGGGATCTCATCTCACGCGTTCAGTAATGTGAATACGAAAAAAAACCGCCAACAGTGTGGCGGTTTTTTGTTCCAGCAAAAAGCTGCAATAACAAAGGATTGCAGATTAACGCTTGGAGAATTGTTTTGCGCGACGTGCTTTGCGCAAACCAACTTTTTTACGTTCAACTTCACGAGCATCACGTGTTACGTAACCTGCATTAGACAATGCAGATTTCAAACTTGCGTCATAGTCGATCAAAGCACGTGTGATACCGTGACGAACTGCACCGTATTGGCCGGATTCACCGCCACCGTGTACGTTCACCATGATATCGAATGTTTCGAGGTGGTTAGTCAACTCGAGTGGTTGACGGATAACCATCAAGCCAGTTTCACGAGAAAAGTATTCGTTTGCTGGTTTGCCGTTAACAACGATTTTGCCGCTACCTGTTTTCAGGAATACGCGAGCAACTGCGCTCTTGCGACGGCCAGTTCCGTAGTTGTAATTACCGATCATGGCTATTCCTTAGATATCGAGAACTTGTGGTTGTTGAGCAGCATGTGGATGCGTTGCATCTGCATAGACTTTCAACTTTTTGATCATCGCGTAACCGAGTGGGCCTTTTGGCAGCATGCCTTTAACAGCCTTCTCTAAAGCGCGGCCTGGGAAACGAGCTTGCATTTTTTGGAAGTTCGTTTCGTAGATACCACCTGGATATCCGGAGTGACGGTAATACACTTTGTTCAGAGCTTTAGTACCAGTCACGCGCAATTTGGATGCGTTCACAACAACGATAAAATCGCCTGTGTCCACGTGTGGTGTAAATTCTGGTTTATGTTTGCCGCGTAAACGGAGTGCCACTTCGCTGGCAACACGTCCGAGAACTTTGTCTGTCGCGTCAATCACGAACCAGTCGCGCTGAACCTCATGGCCCTTAGCGGAAAAGGTTTTCATGTTGAATCCTAATAAAAAAAGATAAAAAACACCCTGATTTTGCGGTGGTTCCGTCTAGTCTTCCCTCTAAAAACAGAGTAAAGCCAGCGGACGCTCCCTTGTTAATTTCTCTCTTGGGTGAACAGAGAGTCGGAAACTATAGCATTTTCAAAGACTTACTGCAAGCCTTGTTTAAATTTTAGGCACTACGCGGTAGGCCAGCAACGCACCTCTAACATTTCAGATGGGCAAAAAAAACCCGAAGTCCGGCTTCGGGGAGAAGTCACTTGGAGTGACGGAGGAGATTGCGTGAAGATTGCAAACACACGTGCCAAAAACAAAATTCACGATGCATAGTAGGACAAACACTTTCATTATGCTAGGGAAACTTAATGCAATCTGGAAAGTATCGGAATACGCCCCGTTTCGTATCGAAATACGCCCTTAAAAAGCGATCAGCGAATATTTTTACACGTAAAATAAGACTTTTCATGTGTCGAAATGGCGACAATAACGCTAGAGAAGTGCGGCAAACTAGAAGGTCTTTCAACAGAATTTTCCCTACACAAAGTAAGAAATATCATTAGGTTTTACTACTGGCACAATGCCGAACTCCAACAAAGCTACAGTGTTCAATTAGCCGATTTTCCAAGGATAAATTTCATTGTCACAAAACCAAAGTTCTACAACAAGGTAAAATCCTTACCATCGTCAGAGGAAAAAATCTTGGCTTAGTATTTTTTGAATTAGAAAAGGACGCAATATGGAAACGACAGTACGCTGGACTGGGGTTGGGGGTATGAGTTTTATCGCTGAAACGGGTTCTGGCCATGCCGTGATGATGGATGGCGCCCCTGAGGGTGGCGGCCACAATCGCGCACCACGTCCGATGGAGATGGTGCTACTCGGTACAGGTGGATGCACTGCCTACGACGTCGTGCTGATTTTGCGTAAGGGCAAACAAGATGTGCGGGGATGTGATGTTAAACTCACTGCGGAGCGTGCCAGCTCTGAACCCAAAGTGTTCACCAAGATTCACTTCCATTTCACTGTGCGAGGACGCAATCTCAAGCCCGCTCAAGTCGAACGCGCCATTTCACTGTCTCATGAGAAATACTGTTCCGCATCGATTATGCTCGCCAAGACTGCTGAGATTACGCACAGCTTCGACATCATCGACGATTTGAGTTTAGCGTCGGAATTCGAGAGCGCCAATTAAGTCATCGGAGTCTTCGAGTAAAACTTGCGGACTGCAGCCTACGCAGTTCGCAGAGTCAACTTACGCCGCCGTATCACGCTCGAATGCTGCTGTATAGCTTGTGTAGAAGCTGCAGTTCACAATGGTGACTAGCCCAAACATCGCGGGGATAACGAGGAAATTGACCAATGTCGCCACTACAGGGTGTAGCGCAGCTAGCGCGCCAAGCAAAAAGCTAGGCAAAATTAAGAACCCAGCGCAACTCAAGAGATAAACCAAGAACGCCGATCGCAAGCGCCAGACCATAAAGAAACTATAAAAACAAGCTTTCAGCACTCCCATTCCATGCCAAGCGATCAGGTTAGGCGCATACCAAAAGCACATCAATGCGGGTAAATAGAACAAGCGTGAAATCGCAAAACTCTGAAATAAACGCAGCAAAAATTGACGTGCCATTTCGACGTTTTGGGCCGCTTCACCATCAAACATTTTAGGGTTATTCACCAACTCGCGAATAAGTCCATCATCGCATAGAGATGCCAGCGCCATTGAAGCTACAAAGGCGATAAATTGCAAGAGACCGAGCACAAACAAGGCCTTGCGGGCAGGCGAGCGGAAAGCCGAAAACAAAGCCGAAGCGGTAAAGGTTTCATTGCGCTCGGTGTCTCGATAAATTTGCGCGAGGCCCATCAAAAATAGCGGCGCAACCGCAAAACTCAAGACAGGTCCTAGCAAGGGCACGCCAGCTACCAAAAAGGTGCACAACATCATGCCGAAGTAGGCAAAGATGATTTCGAATGGTCGCTTTTTAAACAATGCTATTGCCTGGCTTAGCCAATGCCAACCTGCGCTGGGACTCATGAGTACAGCTCCTACTAAGTCAATCTAATCAAGCACATCAGCGAAAGCATCACCCAGCCAACAACAGAGTCTCATGATGGCGGACACGGAATTTCGCACAATTTCACACAACTACTGCGGCAAAACCGGTACCGTCCCTGCAATGCGCAAGCGAAGAATACGCTCGAAATGGGTGGGATCATGCGGCGTCAACATCTCTGCATCACGCGGCTTATAAAAATCAAACACGCGCGACAGCCAGAATCGGAAAGCTGCAGCGCGCAACATCGCTTGCCATGCCAACTGCTCGTTAGCGGTAAATGGTCGCACTGAATGATAGGCCTGCAACATCGCTCGTACCCGTTCCATATCAAGCACGCCGGTCGCCAAATCGATACACCAATCATTGATGGTCACTGCCACATCGAATAACCAAGTGTCACAACCTGCGAAATAGAAATCGAAAAAGCCGGTGAGCTTGTCACCGTCAAACATCACATTATTGCGGAACAAATCCGCATGCACAGGCCCATTCTGCAAAGAGCGATAGACTTCACTCTCAGCAAACGAGGCTTGATAGGCGATCTCTGCCTGCATGAGTTGACGATTATCCTCAGACAGAAACTCGAGCACTTTGGGCACCGTCTCTTGCCACCATGGCAAACTACGCAGATTCGGCTGACGAATCTCAAAATCCTGAGCGGCGAGATGCATACGCGCCAGCATGGCACCAACCTCAGCGCAATGCACTGGCTGCGGCGCCATCTGCGAACTGCCGTTCAGCTTACTAACGATTGCCGCTGGCTTGCCATGCAAGGCCACACAGAGCTCGCCGTCTTGATTAGCGATCGGTGCTGGCACCAACACACCTCGATCAGCGAGATGACGCATCAGCTTCAAATAAAACGGTAATTGTTCGAAGCTGAGGTTTTCAAAGATGGTTAAGACGTATTCACCTTGTTCGGTATCGATAAAGAAATTGCTATTTTCAATACCGGAAGCAATGCCACGTATGGCAAGTGCTTCACCGAGGGGAAATTGAGGCATCCAAGTTGTGAGGTCTTGCAAAGTTACCGAGGTGAATACAGCCATTTTCTTTCAATATCTACGATCTAAGTTATTTTTTTGCCGGCACACTAGTGGCGCTCGCAGCACTAGCAGCACTGTCGAGACTCGCTTTGGCAGCCGACGCGGAAGTGGCTTCTGCGGCGGGCTTGGATGTCCCCGGTTTTGAAGCCCCATTGGCATTGGTTGCGGGCGCTTTTGGCTGCCCAGCCTTGGATTCTACCTCTTTCGACTGTTTTGCGCCGCCAAATTCCATCACAGTCCATTGCGCGGCGCGGTTTGCTTCCCCTTCGCGCGTGCCTTTCGCCGCTTTGTTCTCTTTCACGGTGTAATTGCTGCCACCAGAGCTGACACGCACTTCGGTCACTTTACCTTCTTCTTTGCGCTCTTGCATTTTCAGGTTTTTTGATTCTGGCTTAGCCAACTTCAATTCAGACTCACCCTGCTCTTCCAACTTTTCCAGTGGTGGAGGTGGCGGTGGTACGTCTTTTTTCGACTGTGCCAAGACCCCGAAACTCGCTGGTAATAGAATGACGCTCAAGGCGAGTCGAGAAATAAACGGAGAGAAACGAGTATGTGAAGATTTCATAACATGCTTTCTGCAATTGAAGCGCCGACCGACAAAGTCGATGCAGCGCGATGATTCAAACCATACGCCCATTCTAACAGGCGAGCGGAAAATCAATGACACGATCCCCCGACGAAACAAGTAAAAGATGAACTAACGCAAACCTCAGACTACAAATACAACATACGCTGACGTTCTTCATCCGATGGCTCAATATCATGCGCTTCGTAATAGGCGAAGATGGCATCGACAATATTGGCAGGTTCATCGATGAGTTGCACCAGATTCAGGTCTTTGTCTTCAATCAGACCACCGTCCGCTAGTTGTTGCTTAATCCAATCGAGGAAACCTTGCCAGAAATTCTTACCGACCAAGATCACCGGAATACGTTTGGTTTTACCCGTTTGCATCAAAGTCAAAACTTCCATCAATTCATCCAAAGTACCGAAACCACCGGGGAAGATGATGTAGGCGTCGGCGTATTTTACGAAGGACACCTTACGTGCAAAAAAGTGACGAAAAACTAAAGAGACATTCTGCCAAGGGTTGGTTTTCTGCTCGTGTGGCAATTCGATATTCAAACCGACCGAGGCCGATTGCCCTTCAAATGCTCCCTTATTAGCAGCTTCCATAATCCCTGGACCGCCGCCCGAAATCACAGCAAAGCCCTCGTCGGAGAGCCGTTTGGCGACATCGACGCAGGTCTGATAATAAGGATTATCTGGCTTCAAACGGGCCGAACCGAAGATCGTCACAGCGGGGCCTATCGCTGACAAGCGTTCGGTAGATTCGATAAACTCTGCCATAATCGTGAACATATGCCATGATTCACGCGCTTTGAGGGCGGTCGCCTTGTCTTTGTCGGTGATCTGACGCAATTTCAAAATACGTTTTCCGGTGTCATTCATTTCCAGTTTCCTTATGCAAAAAACTCTTTTACTCGTCGACGGTTCTAGCTATCTCTACCGCGCTTTCCACGCCATGCCTGATTTGCGCAATGCACGCGGCGAACCGACGGGTGCCATCTACGGCATGATCAATATGCTGCGCCGCTTGCGCGCCGACTTCCCTGCTGCTTATATGGCTTGCGTGTTTGACGCCAAAGGCAAAACTTTCCGCGACGATCTTTACCCCGAATATAAAGCACAACGCGCGCCGATGCCAGATGATTTGCGATTGCAGATCGAACCGATTCATCAAGCAGTGGCGGCCATGGGTTGGCCGATTCTGATGGTCGATGGCGTCGAGGCCGACGATGTGATCGGCACTCTCGCAGTAGAAGCAAGCCAGTTGGGCATGCAAACGATTATTTCAACCGGGGATAAAGATCTCGCGCAACTAGTGAATGCCAATGTCACACTGATCAACACCATGAGCAATGAAAAGCTCGACGAAGCGGGTGTGTTAGCCAAATTTGGTGTGCCACCGAATCGCATCATCGACTATTTAACTTTGATCGGTGATACCGTCGACAACGTACCCGGCGTGACCAAGTGTGGTCCCAAGACCGCCGTGAAATGGCTCACCGAATACGACAGCCTCGATGGAGTCATCGCTAACGCCGATAAAATCAAAGGCGTGGTCGGTGACAATTTGCGCGCTGCCCTCGATTGGTTGCCGCAAGGTCGCGTACTGATCACCGTCAAAACCGATTGTGATTTATCCGGTCACCACATTTCTATCAACGACTCTTTGGTCGGCAAAGAAGAAAGCAAAGAAGAGATGATCGCTTTCTTCACGCGTTATGGTTTCAAAACC
>CAYWNE010000035.1:0-31498 GCA_964459555.1 uncultured Burkholderiaceae bacterium
TAACTTCAATTAAAAATAGCATTCCGGACTATGCTAAGGACATTCGTTTGAATGTGGATAGTACGATTGCGCGTTCTAGTCTCGAAGGTAATGATGCCGTGGGCGTAGCCTTAGCTGCTGCGTTCGCAGCAAAAAGTAAGACGATTGTTGACCTGATCAAAAATTCGGGCAACATCACGCCCGAAGAAATTAACGCCGCTCTGACTGCTGCGGCATTGATGGGCATGAACAATGTTTGGTATCCCTTTGTTGAAATGGCCGATGACGAAGATCTCAAGACGCAGGGCGCGCAATTACGTATGAACGCATACGCAACCAATGGCGGACTCGATAAACGTCGCTTCGAGATGTATGCTTTGGCGGCATCTATCATCGGTAAATGCCATTTCTGTGTGAAATCGCATTACGATTTGCTCAAAAAAGAAGGGATGAGCACGACGCAACTACGCGATGTTGGCCGTATCGCTGCGGTGATTAATGCTGCTGCGCAGGTAATCGCGGCGGAAGCCCAATGATGAAAAAATGAAGTCTTTGTTTTATTTTTTCTAAATTTTTCTTGTCTTCAGCTTGATGTCGCACCAATGTCGGCATAAAGTCGTCACTGATCGACGAATTCCTGCCTTATCTTGACTGTGTGCAGTTTGAATTCACTAACAGGAGTCAAGTAATGAAGATCAATGCAGAATTAGTAAAACGTTTGCGACAAGAGCGCCACTGGTCGCAAGAGCAATTGAGTGAAATGTGCGGACTTAACCTCCGCACAATTCAACGCCTTGAAAAGAATGGTAATGCTTCACTTGAGTCGGCACGCGCCTTGGCCGCGGTGTTCGAAGTCGATGTGGCTAGCCTTGAGCTCGATGCGGCGAAACTGAAGCGCAATCCATTGCAAAGCGTCGAAGCGAGCTTACGCAATTTTGATGACTTCGAAGGTACCGCCGATCGTTATGAATTTGGCTGGTTCTTGGCGATGATGGTTTTGGTACTGGCGATCGCGACCGTGATTCATCCTAAGGCTTATCAAATCGTCGCTATTATCTTATTGTTGCCATTTTGCGCCGTCGGCAGCAGACGCTTGCGTGACGCCGGACAAAGCCCTTGGTGGCAATTGATGTATTTCGTCCCTTTCGGCTTCGTCGTCCCGCTCATTCTTCAGTTTTATCCAGAAAAGTCTGTTCAAGCAAAAGATGCGGTGGAACAGTCTTTTGACGGAGCGAACTGATCTTCTTCCTATTGAACTGTATTTTGAGCTCAGAATTAGACCCTTGGTCGGCTGATGATTGCCGACCATTTTCTTTTCTGTTAGCGTGCTGAGCTGCCCTACTTGAATCAATGGTAGGTAGCGAAACAAAGCAACGCAGCAACCGTACGCCACAAGCTCAATAAACAGGACAGAAGAGATGCAACATCCAGCATTCGATGAATTTAAACGTGCATTCGCAGCAAAAAATTTCGAACAAGCGCTTCAGTATGTCGATCAACTAAGAGAAGAGTTCCCCAATTCTGCCGCGCTGTTGTGGCATCGGGCCAATTGTCTCGAAAAATTAGAACGCTACAGCGATTTACCAGCTGCTTTGGAAGCCGCGATTGCTAAACTACCTGATCATTTGCCAGCGCGTTTGATGCGCGTCGAATACAGCGATTGGTATGTGGAATCCGCCTACCCCATGCTCGAGGGCGAGGATGAGGCCGATGAAGACAACTTGCCATCAGAGGTGGTGGCGGTCCGTGCACAGCGCGAGCAGCTCCAAACTCAGCTTGAACAAAGAAATGAAGCGGATCTCCGTTTCATTCTCGAGAAAGATCCTCAGCACGCACAAGCGAACTTCCTGCTTTCGAATTTCTTGCGTTCTGTTGAACAACATAGCATGCCAGCAGAAGAGCGCGAAACATTAGCGGCGGAACTATTAGAGCGTGCGATTGCAAGCGACCCTCAAAATTCTGATTATTTCCTGACGCGCGCCGCACATCATCGCAGTTTGGCATGGTGTGATAGTAGTGAATTCGAAGGCGCAAGCGAACTGCCTCCACACATCGTTAAGACCTTCACTGGTATCTGTTTCTTGCGCCAGCATTTGGAAGCAGCGGCGCAAGATTATCGTCAAGCCTGGAGTCTCTCGCAGCAACCAGGTCACGCGCTGAAATTGGCGACGACACTGCACGACTTGGGTGCTTATGATGAAGCGCTCGCGGTGTATGACGATGCCTTGGCGAAGATGCCGGAAGATGCTCCATTGCGTGAGTACTTCATTGAACGTCGCGCCATGTCTGAGAATGGCGGCGCGGGCGAGCGTGAACATATGGCGCAGATGCTTTTGCAAGGGCTGGAAAACGATGGCAAAGACCAAAGCTTGGCCGACAATATTGCTGCTCAGGCGATCTTGGGTGCGGCTGATGCGATCCGTCGCGGAGCCAGTGTGCAGGATGCCTTGGCCGCAAATATCAGTGACGATCCTGAAACCATGCGCGCTATGAACTTGGCGCGCCAATTGCTGAATTTGGCGAATGAACCCGCCCCGGAACTAGCGGAAGTGGATGCGAGTGAATATCCATCCTACCAACGCAGCTTTGCCAACAAAACAGAAAAAGCCGCTGAGAAAATTGGCATGCATAAAATTTGTGACGCCGAAGCGATGGGTTTATTCCAACGTCTGGGCCAACATGTGATGCTGCGTTTCTACCGTGATGACAGCGGTGAAATCGGCATGGCGAGTTTTACCATGAAGCACAAGTGGCCCGGCATGGTGGCTTTCTTGATTCTTTTCTTGAGCGGAAAATGGAAGGCACATTCGATGGTGGAATGTGTGACCACTTTTGATGATGGCACCTTAATTTCAACGCAACCAGAGAGCATCTCGCCATTCAAATATGGCGGTGGCGTGATCCTTCGCAAGTTGGCGAAAAACGTCAGCGTGCAAGAGTTGGTGACCGTACATAAGGAATTGGTCGCGGATTACAAACTTCAACATCCTGAAGCGAAGGCGAGGGTTGTGAATGATTTGGCGGGGGTTGAAGCACGCTGGATCGAAGGCCAAGACATCAAAGCAGCATATCGCAAATCGATTGATTATGTCAGTGATGAAGAATTGCGTACGATGTTAGGTGCGCATTACGATAGCCTCGCCGATAAAATCCGTGCTCAAATCAAGTTGATGACGGCTTAATACTTAAGCTTACGTGCCACACTTCGCAACTTGTTTTGGAGATGCGGAGTGAAACCTGCCTATGTTTTGAGCAGCGCTAAACCGACTTCAATTTTGTGGAGTGTGTGGCTGTGTTGATGTGCTACTATCAGCGCAGTTTTGCTTGGCGGATTGGCTCCTAAATCCGTCAGCGCATCGGCCTCTTGTGAATCCTCTGTAAATACTCTTTTGCTCCACCACACATGCGTTTCTTCAAGCCTCGTAGTTCTTTTCTTGACCTGCCATCGGTCGCTCTGACGCCGGAGTCGATCCGCATTTTGCACAGCGCGGCAGATTTTAAACAGGCCTTGTTGTCCCAAATCGCAGCGGCCGAACGTCGCATTGTGCTGTGTAGCTTATATCTGCAACACGACGAAGCTGGCCAAGAAATTTTGGAGGCCTTGTACCGCGCCAAACAAAAGCGACCTCACCTGCAAGTGACGGTGTTTGTTGATTGGCATCGCGGTCAACGCGGTTTGATTGGCGAAGAAAAAATCCCCGGAAAAGTCGCTGGCAATGCGGCTTGGTATCAAGTACAAAGTCAAGCGCATGGCGGCACAATTCCTATCTATGGCGTGCCAGTGCAGACTCGCGAGCTATTCGGTGTCTTGCATCTGAAAGGTTATGTGATTGATGATACGGTGATCTATAGCGGCGCTAGTATCAATAACGTTTATCTGCAACAGTTCGAGAAATATCGGCACGATCGCTATTGGCTGATTCAAGATCGCAGCTTGGCCAATAGTATGTGCGATTGGATGCAAGCGCACTTCGTCCAGAGTTCGGCGGTACGGCGTCTTGATCAAGCATCGATACCAACAACCAAGTCATTGCGTCCAGATATCCGACAATTTCGTGAGCAGCTGAAGAAACGCAACTACCAGTTGGAAGACGCAATCACTTTACAGGAGCAATCGAACTTATCTGTCAGCCCCATTGTTGGCATCGGCAATAACAATCGATTGAATCGCTTTCTGTGTCAGTTGCTGGCGAGCGCACAGAAAGAAGTGTGGATTTGCACCCCGTATTTTAATTTTCCAGTGGCGGTGACGCGTGAAGTGAATCGTGCTTTGAAGCTTGGCGTGAAAGTGCATATCATCGTTGGCGATAAACGCGCCAACGATTTCTTCATCCCTCCAGAACAGCCATTCAAAGCGATTAGTTGCCTGCCGTATTTGTATGAGATGAATTTGCGCCGCTTCGCCAAGAAACATCGTAGCGACATCGCGCAGGGTCAACTGCAGATTCATTTGTGGCAGGATGGTGAGAATACCTACCATCTCAAGGGAATGTGGGTCGATGAAGAATACACGCTGGTGACGGGCAATAACCTCAACCCGCGTGCCTTCCGTTTAGATCTGGAAAATGCGCTCTTGATTCGCGATCCACAAGGGCAAATTCAGAACCAGCGTCAAGCAGAATTGCAGAGCATTTTGCAAAACACTTCGGTGCTGGCGGATTATCAGAATCTACAAAAGCTCGTCGACTACCCGCCACGGGTACGCCAGTTTTTGGCGCGACTCAGTCGTGTTCGTTTGGATAGGCTTGCTTACCGCGTACTGTAAGTCTTGCCAAGCCCAAGAAAAGAGGTGAATAGTCGGCAGTGACTGTTCACCTTAAGATTAGGCTAGATAGATCCAATTAGGAACGCAGGCAACGATTAAATACTTCTAAAGTACGCGCCCATGCCAAACGCGCTGCGTTGGCATCGAAGCGAGGGGTCGTATCGTTGTTGAAGCCATGTTCTACGCCCTCGTAAATATAACCTTGATATTTCACACCAGCTGCCTTGAGCGCTTCTTCGTATTTGGGCCATCCCGCCACTAGACGCTCGTCTTTGCTAGCGTGATGTACTAACACCTCGGCTTTGATATTGGGCACGGCATCGAGCGCCGGTGCGCCACCATAGAAGGGCACGGCCGCCTTCAAATCTGGGATCTTCGTCGCCAAGAAATTGGCAATCGATCCGCCGTAGCAGAAACCAACAACCCCCACGCGACCATTGCCATTCTCTATAGTCTTCAAGATCGAAGCGGCAGTCAAAAAGTCTTCACGGGTCTTCGCTTGTTCGAGCTTAGGAAACAGTTCTCGTGCCTTGTCTTCCGTGCCAGGATACCCGCCCAGTGGGAAGAGCGCATCGGGAGCGAAGGCGATGAAATTATCTAAGCCGAGGCGACGGGCGATATCTTCAATGTGCGGATTGAGACCGCGATTTTCGTGAACGACTAAAACGGTTGGAAGCGGCTTGCTGATTGCCGCCGGTTTTACCAAATAGCCGCGCAGCGTGCCATAACCATTCGGTGAAGGATACTCAACATAACTGCAAACAATGCGAGGGTCGTCAGTCTTCACCTGCTGTGCCTGCGCAAAATTGGGACTCAAGGCCTGCAGCAAAGCTTCGGCGCCGACCACACCCGCAGCATATTTACTAGCCGAATTGAGAAAGCCGCGACGACTTAAGCCACCGTGGACATATTGATCAAATAACTTCATCACTTCGGGGTGAAAATCACGTGCTGTTTGCATCGTTCGTCTCCTTCTTCAATTGAGTTGGAATGATGTTTGCCAATGGTCTGTTAATAAAGACGATTAAAACCATCGCTTGGACGTCACATAAGATACAGAAGTTTCATGCCATCTGCAGAAAAACTTCTAGTACAACTTCGCTACATGAGCAAATTGCATATCGATGCTTGAAATGATTCGTTCGCAAACCTAGGCGATGTGCGTATTCTCCATCCTCACTTTTGAGCCTATTCAATTCCCTTACACGGGCTGAAATCGATCTCGTCACATCATTTTGGAGGAAGCATGAACTTCGTAAAATCTCGAATCCGCAAGGTGCTCGCAGTTAGCACGGGCACATTGCTGACACTACTAACTTGGCAAAGCGCGCAGGCGGCTGACCTGAGCTTGTTGAACGTCTCGTACGATCCAACACGGGAACTCTATCAAGAAATTAATCCTGCTTTTGCCAAGCATTGGAAAGCGAAAACTGGCGATAACCTAAGCATCAAACAATCACACGGCGGCTCAGGAAAACAGGCACGTTCGGTAATTGACGGTTTGTCTGCAGATGTCTTGACCTTGGCACTCGCCTACGACATTGACGTCGTTGCCGAGAAAAATCTACTCGATAAAAATTGGCAGAAACGCCTTGCAAAAAACGCTTCTCCATACATCTCCACGGTGGTGTTTTTGGTGCGTAAATCCAATCCGAAAGCGATCCGTGATTGGGCTGATTTGGTGAAGCCGGGCGTCGCCGTAATTACACCGAATCCCAAGACATCCGGTGGCGCACGATGGAATTATTTGGCAGCTTGGGCGTATGCCATTCAACAAAAAAATGCGAATGAAGCGAGTGCCACTGAGTTCGTGAAGAAGTTATTTAAGAACGTACCGGTACTCGATTCCGGTGCGCGTGGTGCAACAGTGACTTTTGCTGAACGTGGCATCGGCGATGTTTTGTTGACTTGGGAAAATGAAGCCCATTTGGCCCTTAAAGAGTTCGGCAGCGATAAGTTCGAAATCATCACGCCATCGATTAGTGTTTTGGCCGAGCCACCAGTCGCGGTGGTTGATAGCGTCGTCGATAAACGTGGTACCAGAAAAGTGGCCGAAGCCTATCTTCAGTTTCTATACACGGATGAAGCACAAGATGTGATTGGTAAGAATTTCTACCGTCCTAGCTCTGAAAAGTTCGCGCTCAAATACGCGAAGCAATTCCCCAAATTGAAACTCGTGACAGTCGATGAAAGTTTTGGTGGATGGGCGAAAGCGCAGAAGACCCATTTTGCTGATGGCGGCGTATTCGATCAAATCTACCAAGTACGTTAGACCTCCAATTTGACGGCACGCACAAAGATGTCGTCGATGTGAAAAAAAGAAATGATTTGCTTATGCGGAGATCGACTAAGCAAATAAGAATATATTCGTTTTTTAAATATCAATCCTATGAAAAGATGCGGGCTGGCATAGCTTCGCATTCTGTTGCCGTCAACGATTCTCGCGCCAGCCCAGCATTTTTTCAGACCGTAAAGTTCAGCATGGCATTTTTCAGTACACAAAAAGCAAAAGCCCGGCGTGTGATCCCGGGCTTTCATCTCTCAGTCGGCTTCACGCTGTTTTACTTGGGCTTGATCGTTTTGATTCCCTTGTCGGCGGTCTTTGTTAAAACTTTTACCATGAGCTGGGAACAGTTTTGGCATACCGTGACCTCCGAACGCGTGATGGCGTCCTACCGCTTGACCTTCGGCGCTTCTTTGTTAGCCGCTTTCATCAATGTCATTTTCGGTGGGATCTTGGCTTGGGTTTTGGTTCGATATCGTTTCCCAGGTAAGCGCTTAATCGATGCCTTCGTTGATTTACCGTTTGCCTTACCGACAGCGGTGGCAGGGATTACTTTGGCGACTTTGTATAGCGCCAATGGATGGTTGGGGAAGTTGTTGGCGCCGCTCGGCATTAAGGTGGCCTACACGCCCTTGGGGGTCTTGGTCGCTTTGATCTTTATCGGTTTGCCTTTCGTGGTGCGCACCGTGCAACCGGTGTTGGAAGAAGCCGAGAAAGAATTGGAAGAAGCAGCGATTAGTTTAGGAGCCAGTCATTGGCAGACTTTTACGCGCGTGATTTTCCCGACCATCTTGCCAGCGGTCTTAACGGGTTTTGCTTTGGCTTTTGCGCGCGCTACCGGTGAATATGGTTCAGTGATTTTCATCGCCGGCAATATGCCGATGATCTCAGAGTTTACACCTTTGTTCATGATCACTAAATTGGAGCAATACGACTACGCCGGCGCGACTGCGATTGCAGTGGTGATGTTGATCATTTCATTCATTTTGTTATTGACGATTAATGCGCTGCAAGCGTGGACACGTCGTCGTCAAACAGCGGGGAAAGCATAATGACAGCAATCACACAAAACGCTGCGACAGTGCCAGCGGTATCAAGCGGGCCGGCACGCCGTGTCGAACCACCATTGCAATTGCAAGCGAGGGATTCTGTCACTGCGGAACCATTGTGGGTACGGATTAGTTTGGTGACAGTGGCTTTAGCCTTTGTCGTTTTGTTTCTGTTCATTCCTTTAGCGGCGGTGTTCACCGAAGCACTACGTAAAGGTTGGAATGTCTATCTCGAAGCGATTCGTGAGCCCGATGCGCTGTCGGCGATCAAATTGACGCTGACCGCAGCTGCGATTGCCGTGCCTCTGAATTTAGTGTTCGGTGTGGCGGCGGCGTGGGCCATTGCCAAGTTTGATTTTCGCGGCAAGAACGTATTGTTGACCTTGATCGATCTGCCGTTCTCGGTCTCGCCGGTGATTTCAGGTTTGATTTATGTGTTGTTGTTTGGTGCCCAAGGCTGGTTTGGTGAGTGGTTACGTGAGCACGATATCAAGATTTTGTTCGCAGTACCGGGCATTGTCTTGGCCACGATTTTTGTGACCTTCCCATTTATCGCCCGTGAATTAATCCCCTTGACGCAAGCGCAGGGTAGTGAAGAAGAAGAGGCTGCTTTGGTACTGGGTGCCTCTGGATGGAAGACCTTTTGGCACGTCACTCTACCGAATATCAAATGGGGCTTGCTGTATGGCGTGATCCTCTGTAATGCACGCGCCATGGGCGAGTTCGGCGCAGTGTCGGTGGTCTCTGGACATATCCGTGGAGAGACCAACACCATGCCTTTGCAGGTCGAAATTTTATATAACGAATACAACTTCACAGCGGCCTTCGCGGTGGCCTCGTTGTTGACACTATTGGCCTTAGTAACCTTAGCCTTGAAGACCATCGTTGAGTGGAAGACCGATGAATCGCTTCAGCGGGTTCCGCAGGAATGAGCTTGGTTGACTTGACTCACTAAGAAGCTGTTACGAATAAATTGAATGAGAAAGTAAAGGATGTAGCATGAGTATCGCCGTTCAAAATTTGCACAAACGTTTCGGAAATTTTACCGCTCTGGATAATGTTTCTCTGGATTTTCCTAATGGTGAATTGACGGCACTGTTGGGACCATCGGGTTGCGGTAAAACGACTTTGTTACGCATCATCGCTGGTTTGGAATACGCCGATAGCGGCCAAGTTTTATTGGATGGAGAAGATGCCTCAAATCGTCATGTGCGTGAGCGTCAAGTTGGTTTCGTGTTCCAACATTATGCTTTGTTTAAACATATGACGATCTTTGAAAATATCGCTTTCGGCTTACGCGTGAAACCACGTCATTTGCGTCCTAGCGAAGCGGAGATCAAAGAAAAAGTCCATAAGTTATTGGAATTGGTGCAGCTTGATTGGTTGGCGGACCGCTATCCACCACAGTTGTCTGGTGGTCAGCGTCAACGTATCGCCTTGGCGCGCGCCTTAGCGGTTGAGCCACGCGTGCTTTTGCTGGATGAACCTTTCGGTGCGCTTGATGCGAAAGTGCGTAAAGAATTGCGCCGCTGGTTGCGTCGTTTGCACGATGAATTGCATGTCACCAGTATCTTCGTCACTCATGATCAAGAAGAGGCGCTGGAGGTGGCTGATCAAATCGTGGTCATGAATCATGGCAAAGTCGAACAAGTGGGCGCGCCAAATGAGGTCTACCAACATCCAGCAACACCGTTTGTGTACGGCTTCCTTGGCAATGTGAATTTATTCCATGGTCGTGTGCATGAGGGTATTTTGGATGCTGATGGTGTGCCTTTCGATGCCCCTGGACACGCCGAAACGCGCGATGCGCAGGGCACCGGATATGTTCGTCCGCACGAATTGGAAATTGAGCGATATACGCAAGGTGCCTCAGGTTTGCCAGCGCGCTTACGTCGTGTTCATGGCATTGGTCCTTTAGCACAGTTAGAGTTGGTGCGTGAAGACAATGGACAATTGCTCGAAGCGATGATCAGCAGCGAGCGTGTACAGCATTTAAATCTTGTGGTGGGTGATGTCTTAGTCGTCAAGCCACGGCGTTTGCATGTGTTTGTTGAGAGTGCGGCTAATTCAGCAAACGTCGCCAACACAGCTATCTAAGACAAACTGAGAAGCTAAATCAGAAGAATCATCGGAGAAGTACTATGAATTTCCAACAGTTGCGCTCAATACGTGAAGCTTGCCGTTGCGGTTATAACCTGACCGAAGTGGCCAATGTATTGTTCACATCCCAACCAGGTGTGAGTCGACAAATTCGTGAAGTCGAAGAGGAATTAGGCGTCGATATTTTCGAACGCAATGGTAAGCGCCTCACGGGTCTCACTGAGCCGGGCAAAGGAATTTTGCCTATCATCGAAAGATTGCTATTGGAAGCCGAGAATCTTCGTCAAGCTGGCCAAGATTATTCTGATCAAGCACGTGGAACTTTAGCGATTGCCACGACCCATACCCAAGCGCGCTATGTGTTGCCGAAAGTGGTACAACAATTCCGTGGCTCATTTCCTGAAGTGCGCATCGCTTTGCAACAGAGTGCGCCTGAGCACATTGCGGAATGGGTCTTGTCAGGTAAAGCGGATATTGGTATCGCCACCGAAGGTTTATCGCAATTTAAGGATTTGGTGTCTTTCCCCTGTTACGAATGGAATCACGTGGTGGTGGTTCCTGAGGGGCATCCGCTACTGGCATTAGAACATTTGCGCTTGCAAGATCTCGCAGACTATCCTTTGATTACTTACGATGTCGGTTTTACAGGCCGTGGTCATATTGATGAAGCTTTCCGCCAAGCGGGATTGCGCACCGATATCGTGTTGACAGCGATGGACTCTGACGTGATTCAGCAATATGTCGCCTTGGGCTTGGGGGTTGGCTTGGTGGCGTCGATGGCGATTGAGAGTAGCGCCGAAAATCAGCGAGCCAAAGGACTCAGAACCATCAATGCCAGCCACTTGTTCCGTACCAATGTGACGCGTTTAGCGGTGCGTCGCGGTGCCTATTTGCGTGCTTATACCTACGACTTTATTCAGAAGTTTGCGCCTAGCCTCAGCCGCGACGATATTCGACGTGCCATTAGCGAGGTCGAATCGGTGTAACAAAGGTCTTGTGTGTCATAAAGAATAGCGGGTCAACATTCCCTAGCTTTGACCCGCAGACGATTGCAAAACCTTGCGACACGGCTCTGTGCACACATTTCCTTGACGATTCTGCAGCTTGTGCTGAACTTGGATAGAATCTTGCAGTCCAAGCGAGTGTTTGCACAGAATGAAGTCATGTGCACCTCTTCCTATTCGATTCCCTGAGGATCAGCGAAACCTTGCATGCCCTAGTGCGGTGCTGGTTTTGCTTTTTCACTACGAGAAAGAACTTTGCGTGATACACATTGAAGCATTAGAAAAACACTATGGTGAAGGCAAGCAGCGTGTGAGTGCCTTGCGCGGCATCGATTTGTCGATTGCGCAAGGCGAAGTGTTTGGCATCATCGGACGATCGGGCGCTGGCAAAAGCAGTTTGATACGCACGCTCAATTTGCTGGAAAGACCCAGCAGCGGTCGCGTCATCATCGATGCTGAAGATATTACGCAATTTGATGGTGAGCGCCTACGTCAATTGCGCCAGCAGATCGGTATGGTGTTTCAACATTTCAATTTGTTGAGCTCAAAAACCGTTGCTGAAAACATTGCTTTCCCTTTGACCTTGTCCAATCAGTTTAGCAAAGCAGAGCGCGAACAACGGGTTGATGAATTATTGGAATTGGTTGGTCTGCAAGCGCATCGTGATCATTATCCGGCCCAGCTCTCTGGTGGCCAGAAACAACGAGTAGGCATTGCTCGCGCCTTGGCGAATCATCCCAAGTTACTCTTATGTGACGAAGCGACTTCGGCACTCGATCCTGAAACTACTCAATCGATTTTGCGTTTGCTGCTAGAGATCAATCAGAAGCTTGGCTTAACAATCGTCTTGATTACGCATGAGATGCAAGTGATACGCACGATCTGTGACAGAGTAGCGGTGATCGAAGCGGGCTTGATCGTCGAGCAAGGACCTGTGGTCGAAGTCTTCTTGCATCCACAGCATGCTGTAACGCAGGCTTTGGTCGCTGAAAATCAAGCGCTCGATTTGAGCCTGTTGCAGCAAATGAGGACTAAGGTCGAGAGTGAGTTACTGCGCTTGACCTACGTTGGTGCGGCTACGCATGAACCGATCTTACACAGAATCGCTATACAAAGCAGCGCAGAAATTACAGTCTTGCAAGGTGTGATTGCGCGGATCAAATCGACGCCCTATGGACAACTGATTGTTGAACTCAGCGGTAGTGAGGCTGAACGTAGCAAGGTCAAGACTTTGCTTGAAGCGGCCCAAGTGCGTATCGATTTATTGGATTCCGCCGTTCAAACACCCGCAAAAGTACAAGAACAAATGACCGCAGTGCAGGGGAGCTGAAGATGGATTTGTCTGTAATTGATTGGGAAGATATTCTGCAGGCGACACTCGATACGCTGACCATGACTGGCGTGTCTCTGGCGTTCACGCTGCTGCTTGGCCTTCCACTTGGCGTGCTTTTGTTCTTGACCAGTAAGCGACAATTGCTCGAGCAAAATTGGGTGTATCAAATCGCCTCTTTGATCGTGAATATTTTGCGCTCGGTGCCCTTCATTATTTTGTTGATCGTCCTAATTCCTTTGACCTTGCTCTTGGTGGGCACCTCGCTTGGTGTCGCTGGAACGATACCGCCATTGGTGATCGGTACCACACCCTTTTTCGCGCGTTTGGTCGAGAACGTATTGCGCGAAGTGGATCGTGGGGTGTTGGAAGCTTGTCAGGCCATGGGTGCGAAAACACATCAGATTATTTTACGAGCCTTGTTACCCGAGGCCTTGCCAGGTTTGTTAGCCGCCGCGACAGTGACGACGATTGCCTTGGTATCGTATTCGGCGATGTCCGGTGTGATAGGCGGTGGTGGTCTTGGTGATTTGGCGTTGCGCTTTGGCTATCAGCGTTTTCAAACCGAAGTGATGATCGTGACGGTCGCCATTTTGGTGATCTTGGTGCAAGGCATACAGTGGCTTGGTGATGCTTTGGTGCGCAAATTTACGCGCAAATAGTGTGATGGGGATGCTTGCGAGCTTCCCATTGAAAAATAGAAAAAGAAAGGCTTTTATGAAATCGAGTTTAGTATCAAGGTCGAAACGCGTATGGGCGCTGGGTGCATTCAGTCTGCTGTGTTCGACATTTTTTGCGGCGTCGAGTCACGCGCAAAACAATGAGGTTTTGACCATCGCCGCCAGCCCTGTGCCACACGCTGAGATCTTAGAGTTCGTTAAACCCATCTTGGCAAAGCAGGGCGTCGATCTCAAGATCAAAGTATTTACCGATTACATACAACCCGGTGTGCAAGTCAATGAGAAACGACTCGATGGCAATTTCTATTTGCATCAGCCCTTCTTAAATGAGTTCAAGAAAAGCCACAAGGATGATTTGCAAGTTGTGATTGCGAAAGTGCATGTAGAGCCGTTCGCCGCTTATTCGACCAAGTATAAAAAGCTGGCAGACCTTCCAAATGGAGCGACTGTAGCGATTCCGAATGATCCATCAAATTCAGGTCGCTCTTTATTGCTATTGGCGAAACAAGGTTTGTTGAAGTTAAAAGATCCCAACAATATTTCGGCCACCAAGCGCGACATTATTGAGAATCCGAAGAATTTGAAATTCAAAGAATTGGAAGCGGCGACTCTGCCACGGATTTTGGGACAAGTTGATTTGGCTTTGATCAATACCAACTACGCGATCGAAGCGAAACTGAATCCGGTCAAAGATTCGCTGTTTATTGAAGACGCAAATTCGCCGTATGCCAATTTGTTGGTGGCGCGTAATGACAACAAAGATCGCCCGGGCTTTAAGAAGTTGGCAGCGGTTTTGAATTCTCCTGAAGTGAAGAAGTTCATTCAAGAGCGCTATAAGGGGGCTGTGTTGCCTGCGTTCTAAAGATGATTGAGCGCGAGTGAAATACCTCATTTGCATAAAAAAACCGGATGTGATTGCATCCGGTTTTTTTTGAGCTTCGTATTTCAACGTCGCCATGTTTGTCATTTTAGCTGAAGCGTTTACGTATCGAGGCTTCGATTCCTTCGGCATTCAAACCACATTGCGCCAAAAGTAGGGATGGGTCACCGTGATCGACAAACTTGTCTGGCAAGCCCAGCATCAACATCGGTTTGCTCATGCCTGCCTCGGCCAATACCTCGGCCACAGCCGAACCTGCACCGCCCATTGTGCAACCTTCTTCAATGGTGATGATGGCTTCGTGCGTCGCGGCAATCTGTTTGATCAACTCGGTGTCGATCGGCTTCACGAAACGCATATTGACTACGCTCGCATCGAGTTGTTCACCCGCTTTTAAGGCTGGATGCACCATGGAACCAAAGGCGAGGATCGCTAAGCGTCGTCCTTGCCGTAGCGTCGCGGCCTTGCCGAGTTCAAGACTAGTCAGCTCGCTGGAGATGCTTGCGCCGATGCCCGCGCCACGTGGATAGCGCACAGCGGCAGGTCCTGGATAGTGGTAAGCCGTCGTCAACATTTGGCGGCACTCATTTTCATCGCTCGGCGCCATCACCACCATGTTCGGAATGCAGCGCAAATACGCTAAATCGTAATTACCAGCATGGGTTGCGCCGTCGGCGCCGACCAAACCAGCCCGATCCAGAGCAAACGTGACGTCGAGATTTTGTAAAGCAACGTCATGAATCAATTGATCATAAGCGCGTTGCAAGAAGGTGGAGTAAATCGCCACGACTGGTTTCAGGCCTTCGGTCGCCAAACCTGCACCAAACGTCACGGAGTGTTGTTCCGCGATGCCGACGTCGTAATAACGTTTTGGGAAGCGCTGTTCAAACTCAACCATGCCTGAGCCTTCGCGCATGGCTGGTGTGATGCCGACTAATTTCTCGTCAGCGGCAGCCATGTCGCACAACCATTCGCCAAACACTTGGGTGTAGGTTTTCTTGGCTGGTGTGGCAGCAGGCTTGATGCCTTCAGCTGGATTGAATTTGCCCGGGCCGTGATACAGGATAGGATCGGCCTCTGCCAGCTTGTAGCCTTGTCCTTTTTTGGTGACCACGTGCAAGAACTGTGGGCCCTTCAGTTGCTTAATGTTTTGCAGTGTCGGAATTAAAGACTCCAAATCATGGCCGTCGATCGGGCCGATGTAATTGAATCCAAATTCCTCGAACATCGTCGCGGGCACGACCATGCCTTTTGCGTGTTCTTCAAAACGACGCGCTAATTCCAACATCGGTTGTGGCAAAACTGATTTGCCGACGTTGCGCGCTGCTGCGTAAAATTTGCCGGACATGAGACGCGCCAAATAGCGATTCAAAGCACCGACCGGTGGCGAGATCGACATATCGTTATCATTCAGCACCACCAGCATATTGATGTCGTCATACACACCGGCATTATTCATCGCTTCAAACGCCATCCCTGCCGTCATCGAGCCATCACCGATGATGGCCACCGCATGGCGTGATTCGCCTTTGGTGCGTGCCGCCAAGGCCATACCTAAGGCCGCGGAAATTGAGGTCGACGAGTGGGCTGTGCCAAAGGTATCGTACTCACTTTCACTACGACGTGGGAAGCCAGAAATGCCGCCGAGTTGACGCAGGCTATGCATCTGATCACGGCGACCAGTCAAGATTTTGTGCGGATAGGTTTGATGACCGACGTCCCACACCAAGCGATCTTCTGGCGTGTTGAAGACATAGTGCAAAGCGATGGTTAGTTCCACCGTACCCAGATTAGAAGAAAGATGACCGCCGGTTTTCGAAACGGAATCGATCACATACTGGCGCAATTCGTCTGCCAAACTCGGCAGTTGGTTGCGATGCAGTTGGCGTAGATCAGCCGGTGAATTGATAGTATGCAGTAGAGACATTATTAGGCTTTCCGCTGAACGATTAAGTCTGCTAAATCGCGCAGGTAGTGAGCTGATGGACCAAACATGGTCAAGGCCGCGTGGGCTTCGAGACGCAGTTGTTCAGCCAAGGCTTGCGAGGCTTCGAGGCCTAGCAAAGAAACATAGGTTGGTTTATTGTCGGCAGCGTCTTTGCCCGCCGTTTTGCCTAAGGTGGCAGAGTCGGCAGTGGCATCGAGCACATCATCGACCACTTGGAAGGCGAGACCAATTGCCGCCGAATAAGTATGCAAGGCTTTGGTTTCTGCATCATCAAGCGCTTTGCCAGCCATGGCACCGAGCATCACCGAAGCACGCAACAAGGCGCCGGTTTTGAGGCGGTGCATTTGCTCCAATTGTTCGCGATTGAGCGCTAGGCCAACGCTGGCGAGATCGATCGCTTGGCCGCCGCACATGCCTTGTGAACCAGAAGCGTGGGCCAACAGGCTCAGCATAGGGACCACGAGTTCGGGCTTTGCCTGCGCTTCACTTAATGTCAAAAATGCTTGAGCTTGCAATGCATCGCCGACAAGTAATGCCGTTGCTTCATCATATTTCTTATGAACGGTGGGTTTGCCACGACGAAGTGCATCATCATCCATGCAAGGCATGTCATCATGTACCAAAGAATAGGCATGAATCATTTCGACGGCACACGCCGCGCGCGATAGCAATTCTTGGGGGGCATGAAACAATTGCCCCGCCGCGAAAACCAGCAGTGGACGTACGCGCTTGCCGCCATCGAGGACGGCGTAAGCCATGGCTTCATGCAGGGCTTGAGGAACGGCTTCAAGCGCTGGTAAATATTTTTGTAAGGAGACTTCAATCTCACTCTGGACTGACTTCATCCACAGTTGAAACGGACTACTCATGCTAGATCCTCATCGGCTTCGTTAGGATTAAACGCTTTGAGCATGCCAGCATCGAGGATTTTGACTTGTTGCTCTACTTTTTCTAATTGTGCTGCACAAAATTGGATCAGTTCAGACCCGCGTTGATACGCTGAGACTGAAGCTTCTAAGGGCAATTGGCCAGCTTCCATTTGCGACACTAAAGCGCTGAGTTCTGCCATCGCTTCTTCGAATGACGCAGGTGTCACATTTTGGGATGATTTTTTTGACATAGATTACTTTGCAAGGTAGATTGCAGTAGTCGCAAGCGAAACCGCATATTCTAATTCAAAGGGGGCTCGCGATGGGGACTGCACGTTAGAGGCGGCCCTAAAAAAGGACTGCTGGCGTTAAGAACGATGGTGAGATCGTCGGAATTTGAGCTGTAAAACTAAAAATAGCTCAGTTCGCCAACCAAAGTAGTCTTGCAAAGAAGTCATGGAAGAGAGATTTGCATTATAAAAATACATCGTTTTCACGTAGAAAAATGTTTGATGCGAAAAAAATGCTTAAAAATTGAGCGAAATTGCGTTTCAAACATTTCCATGTGGAAATAAAATGGATATAGTCCAAAGACCTATACGGTCGTATTGGGCTTGACGGAGTGAAGTTGGAATTTGTTTATGTCGACACACCAAGCAGACACGACGATGTCGAGTAAGTCTACGAGGGCTGAATATAAACAGCCTTTGGAAAAACTCGACACTTGGCAGGCCCTAATCCAGCAGGCTTGCCAAATCAGTGCGCCGCAAATCGAGCCATTTGCAGGGCGTTTGTCGCATGCCTTGTTTGCCCAGTCTGAAGATGCCAGCGACTCGAAATTGGCAAACGTCTGCTTTCATGGTGCGCAATTACTCAAGAATAGTACCTACACGTATTACTATTTGTGCAGCGCTGCCTTAGAAAAAATTCTCAACGCAGAGGTCAAAGAGTTCACGCAGACTGATGCTCCTTCACGTAAAGCGAAGTCGGATCAAGGCGAAGTGGAAATGAGTTTGGTCTCATATGAGGAGATGGAACTCAAACTGAGTTACAGCCGCGCTAGCCGCTCTTTAGAGCTGAATCACGCTGAGCCGTTGGCCGCATTAAACATGCGTTTCGCGAGCATGCTCGGTGTTGAGTCGATTAGCGTCGCACAGAATCCTTTCCGCCCAGAAGTCTTCTTACGCGCCTTGAATGGTGCTTGGTGCGACTTCAATCCGGATAAAGCTTCCCATACTTTAGTACTTCCTATCCTCGGTGAATTGGTGTTCGATTTGGCGCCTATTTATCATGCACTCAATGAATTATTAGTCGTGCGCGGCATTTTGCCGGATCTGCAAGAAACCTATCGCATGAAACGCAAACAAGCGAGTCTTGATGCGGAGCGCGTCGGTGAAGCGGTCAAGAATGAAGTTGCGCGCAAACTAGAAGAATACTTTTCAGGGCAAACTGCTGGGCCAGAGGGCCATGCAGCACAACATGAGCATGCCGTACGTGCTAGTCATGGGCAAGTTGGCGGCCTAGGCAACGGCGCAGGCGGCGCTGGTGGTAGTGGTGCCGTTCCACATGCCTATCAATTTGCCGCAGACGGTGCTCAATTTAATCCCGCGAGTTCAGAGCTTTTCCAATATCTCGCTAATGTTCAGAAGGACATGGCGATACATCAGTTGGTATCAGGCGCGCAAAATGCCATGCGCTTGTCACAGATTCGGCAGCAGATGCCAAATGTGTTCCGCACTGGTGTCGAACGTCATACTTTCGATTTGTTGTCGCATGTGTTCGATGGTGTTTTCAGTAATCAAGATATTCCTGATCCTGTTAAGGACTTAATCGGCCTCTTGCAGGTGCCGGTCTTGAAAGCGGCCTTGATCGACAAGGATTTCTTTTTTGAAGATAGTCATCCCGCCCGTCGCTTAATTGAGCTCCTGTCGAAGTACAGCGTCTCGTATGATCCGGCTAAAGGACAAGATGATCCTTTGTTCCAAGCAATGCAACGCAATGTTGTGAGGGTCCAGAAAGAGTTCGATCAGCAACTCAGCTTATTTGACGAAGTCGTCAGTGATCTCGAAGGCTTTATCCAAAAAGATGCGGCGGCGACGATAGAGGCTTTACAAGCGCCGATCAATCGCGCGATTCAACGTGAAAAATTCAAACAGGCGAGTATCGCTGCGAACCACGAAGTTTCTTTGCGAGTTGGTACCGGCGAAGTGGTGGCTTTTGTTGAGACCTTCTTAGAGAATCGTTGGACCAAAGTGTTGACCTTGGCCTATAGCGTGAAAGATGAAAAACCGCATGCGGTTGAAGATGCGCTGAAGACCATGGATGATTTGATTTGGAGTATCAAACCCAAGATCACCTTGGCCCAGCGTCAAGAAATGATCAACCGTTTACCGGGCATTTTGGCAAGACTGAATAAGTGGCTGAGCTTGATCAAGTGGGAAGATGCTGATCGCGTGCAATTCTTCGCTGATCTCGCTGAATGCCATGCATCGATTGTTCGTGCGCCTTTGGAATTGAGCCCAGAACGTCAAATGGAATTAGCGGTCGAGGCAGCCAAGATTGCCACTGAACGTCGTTTGGAAAAACGGGCCAAGGCCGAAGCCGAAGCCAAGGCCAAAGAAGAAGCCGAGCAAGCAGAGAAAGCGCGCTTGGTTGCGCTCACGATCGAAAAAGAAAAAGCCAAAGCGGCACAGCGTGCACAAGTTGCGGCGCAAGCCAAAGCTGCCAACGTGGGTGCTGCTGGCGGCCTTGTTACCTCTCCAACAGCAAGCACGAGTGCTGCAACTGGTGTCGCAAGGCCACAAGCGACAGGCGCAGCGAATGCAGCGCCCTCGTCAAGCACAGCACAACGTAACAACACCGCAGTTGCAAGTTCCTCGGCAACTGCGCCGGCATCCGACTTGCCTGTACTCGATGCAAGCTTGATCTCTTCTACTGAAACTAGCGAGACGGCCAATACCGCAGTGGAAGGCGAACTCGCACCCGTCGAGATCAGCCAACAGGCGATCATGACCAAGGTCGAGCAAGCGATTGTCGCCGCTGAAGAAGCAGTGGCCTCGCTCGAACGTGGCATGTGGGTTGAGTTTGAAAAACGTGACTCTAGTTTGCAGAAAGTCCGCTTAGCTTGGGTCAGCCCTATGCGTAGTTTGTTTATCTTCACCTCGAGTCAGAAAGAGAAATCCTTCTCGGTCGCCGTCGATGAACTAGAGCGTAATTTCCGCGAAGGTCGCGCCAAGATCATCTCAGTTGATAAAGTTGTTGATCGTGCCTTGCTCGATGCTTTGAATAATCCAGTTAATCAGACAACGAATAAAGCGAAGAGCGACGCAGGCACTCAGAAATCTATGGAGCTCGCCAGTCAATAGGGTGGATCAGCAGCGTGCTTGATCCTAAACATGATCCACGCTGTGATTGCCGTCGTTTTGTTTTTCAACGCGCAAGTTAGATTCACAACTGCAATACGCAATCTTCACTGCGAATCACCAAAAACTTCCGTCTATCTTTTCCCATACAAGCGACATGAGTTTTATTAAAGGTCTGCATCACGTTGCGATCATTTGTTCCGATTACGCCCGATCTAAGCATTTCTACACCGAGATTTTGGGATTCAAGGTGATTGCTGAGGAATATCGGCAGGAGCGCCAGTCTTACAAATTGGATCTCGCTTTACCCGGTGGCGGGCAGATTGAGTTATTCAGCTTTCCCGGAGCGCCGCCACGGGCTTCGTATCCCGAAGCTCAAGGCTTGCGTCATTTAGCCTTTGTGGTTGACGACGTACGCGCCGCTAAAGCAGAGCTTGAGCAACGTGGTGTGAATGTGCAAGAAATACGACTCGATACAGCAACGGGGAAACAATTTTGTTTCTTTGCCGACCCTGATGATTTGCCGCTAGAACTCTATCAAGCGTAGCAAGCCTAGCCTTCCATACGGCGATGAATTATGGTTTGGGGGAAAACCACTTTCCACCGCCGTATCGAAGAGCAGTGTTGTTGCATGAGGACAGCAGTGATCGCAATCTTCATGCAGCTACTGAAAGCTATCGGTCAGCCTTCTTCAATTTACTGGCGCACGACGTTCATGGCTTTGATCAAAGTCCCTTGCGCATCGTCACCATCAAGCGACCAGCTGAACAAACCACCTAAGCCTTGCGTTTTGACATAGGTCGATTTGGTCGAGATCACGCTAGGGTCGTCGTAACTCCAAAACTCATTGCCATCGTAAGTCCATAATTGTTTGGTGACAGGATGAACGTACTTCGTCGTGCGTTTTTGCACCAAGACTTTGTAGTCATCGACGCCAGCTTCGTATGTGCCTGCTGCTGGGCTGGTTGCTGCTTGATAGAGACCATCGCCTTTCGGGCCTGCTTTTACGCCTTTCCAGCCGCGACCGTAGAAAGGAATACCAACCACGATTTTTGATTTCGGCATACCTGCAGCAATGAAGGCGGTGACCGCATCGTTGATATTGTATTTGGCAAGATCACCCGTGACTGGTGCTGCGCTATCGGCGAACAAGGCGGATTGGAAATTCGTTGGGCCGACGGTTTCCCAACCACCGTGGAAGTCGTAGCTCATGATGTTGACCCAATCCAAATAGCTGCTGTACAAACCCGCTTCGGTATTGCGGATTTTATCGACACCGGAACCGACAGCGGCGGTGAGGTAGTAACGACGCTTATTCGCGGCAGTCAACGCATCGAGTTGAGTACGGAACTCTTTCATCAACAAAGTGAAGTTTTGTTTATCGCTAGGATCGTAGTTGTTGGTCGGCAGTCCGCCAGCGACTGGATATTCCCAATCGATATCGATGCCGTCGAACACACCCTTCGCCACACCAGCACCACCAGCGCCTTCTGCTACTGGTAAATTGCCTTTGAGGTAGAGGTCGATACAAGAGCTGACCAAGGCTTTACGACCTGCATCGGTGCGCGCGAAGGTGGAGAAATTTTTCGACCAAGTCCAACCACCCAAAGAGATCAAGACCTTCAAATTCGGATTGCGTAATTTAAGTTTTTTGAGTTGATTGAAATTGCCTTTGAGTTTGGCATCCCAGGTATCGCCGATACCATCAACCGATTCATTGGCAGCAAAGCCACGCTGATAGTCGGCCCAGCCATCACCACCATCGCCATTGCCATTCTCGGCACGCGTGACGATATTGCAGCGACCATCAGCATAGACGTTGCCGAAAGCGTAGTTGAGGAAGGTGAGATTTTTATCACCGCCAGTGTCGACTAAATTGCGCAATTTGTAGTTGCGTCCGTAAATGCTCCATTGCGCGAAATAAGAGCCTAAGTGTTTACCGACAGTCGGCTTGGGTTCAGGGATGCCGCTACCATCGCCGCCCGGTGGCACGGTTGGTGTGCATTCACTCGCAGGACGTTCTTCCCATGGTCCCCATTGGTTACTGCCCGGGATTTCATTTTGCGTGTACCACTTAGCGCGCCAAGTTTTGCCACCGTAAGTTGAATACAAACCTTGGGTGTAAACCGTCGCGCTATTCCAAGGATTGCATTCGGCGGCGCTCGCTAAGTTGCTCAGCATGAGACTTGCCCCAGCAAGTAAGAGTCTGAGACTCCATTTCCATTGTGCCTTCATACGTTTCATATTGCCTCCATGTGTATGGCGTATCCTGCCGTGTTGGGATACGCCTTTGTGATGTTGGACGAGGTAAAGACCACGGCTCATTTTCTATAGTTTTTTTGCGTTGCTCTTTTCAGTGTTTTTGGACGAGGATCATTTCAAAGTCACTTTGAAGTAGTACTCGACGCACTTCACGTAGTCGCCAGCCTTGAGTGCATTGAATGGTGTTTGATAGTTCACCAATTTGCAGGCATAGCTCTTGCCATCTGCGCGGGTTGGGTCGTAACTCCAGTCTTGTTCCCAATTCAGTAATTGCGCGCCGCCACCATTCGATGGAAATGGCTTTTGTGTGGCGCAACTCAAAGCCTCATTGGCAGGGATGGGCACGGCAAGATAATTGGCCATGCTTTTGTAGTAGCTGATGCGATTGGTGGCTTGCGGTTTGTCGGTGCCAGAATTACATTCGATGCCACCATTGATGATATTGATGGTGGCGCCGAAACCAGCGCTAATATTGGCGGCGGCATCTGCTGCATTGGGTTTCCAAGTGCCATCGATCACATGCAACATGGATGGCTTCGGTGGTTGTGGATAGACGTAGAAGAACACCGCGGAGGCCAAATTCAACCAGGTGTCGGCGACTAACTCAGGTTTGTCGAGTAAGGTGCGCACGGTGCCGAACATGGCATCCGAAAAAGGACCATAGTTGTAGTTGTACGAGAGCTGCTTGGCACCGCGTCCATAGTATTTCTTCCATGTGCCATTCGGATTTTTTCCGCAAGCCCAGGTTTGCCCTTGCCAAGTGTTTGGATCGCATTCTGCGTTGTAGCCGCAGCTGGTGTCGTCGTCGCGGCAACCAGCTTCACGCAAGAAATACAAGCCCTGACGCCATTGTGGAATCGGTGAACCCGGATCATGTGCGCCGGTTTCTTGCGCGAAGTGGGCGAACATGGTCGCTAAGCCTTTACGGCAGATCGCATCGGCATTGCGGCCATCGCTATAATCATCGCAGACTGCTGGGAACTTGGCGATCGCTTGCAAGAAACGCGTATAGGTGTAGCTGGCATCGCGCATTGCAAACAGGGTTTGCCAATCAGTGCTGCTGAGGATGCGTTCTACGCGTTTCACATTAATCGGATTCGCCGCACGACCAGGTTGCACCGCTTCGACTGATGCCGTGTCGAGAGTGCGAATCGAAGCTTTGATTTGTTGGAATAAAGTGCTCGATGTTTTGGCGGCTTCATCGGCTTGTGCTTCCTTCAAAGTTGGCACACCTTTGGGCGTGCCGCCGTCAGGTGGTGTGGTGCCGCCGCCATCATAAGTGCATTCGCCAGTGGGACGTGCTTCCCACACATCGCTCTTGCCGGGTTCGTTATTTTGCGTCCACCATTTGGCGCGCCAATTGGTTTTATTGGCGACCACGTAGTTGCCATTGACGTAGACTTTACTCGCTTGCCAATCGCCGCAGGTCGGTGTGGCTGGTGCCGCGTCTGCTTGACTCGTTGTGCCCATACCGAGAACTATGCTCAGTAGAGCGCTCTTGAGTAAGCGTTTCGAGGTGGTCGAATTGGGTGAGGGGCGATGTGCTAGTGCCTCCAATTTTGTTTGCATGATGTCGTCTCCTTGTGATGTTTTAAACTGCTCTCGCACTTCAGAAAAAAGGCGTGCTAGTGACCGCGCCAACTGCTGAGGATGAAGAAAGCAGCCCTCTGCATCGCTGCAGAGGTGTTTACTGAAAAAATGGATTTATTTGATGTAGGCTAGATAGGGTTGCTCGCTGCGTATGGCGTAACTCTTGCCATTGATCACAACACTGAAGTTGCTCGGTCCCGAGATCGGCAAGTAATACACCACCGCCAGTGTGGCGCTGGCACCGGGCGCGAGGCTGCTCCAGCTTGGTAATTTGACCGAAACTCGATGCAAATTACCTTTGAGTCCGCCAATATTATTGCCAGTGTGACCGCTAGTGATGACCTTCATGCCAAAGCCCGATTGATCGGCCATGGTATTCGGTGTCGAGGTTGGAATATCAAATTGAAATTCCGTGCCACCAGGTAGTGTGTAGCTAGAATTATTGGTGATCTTGAGATTCGGATTGATGGGGTAATTCGCATCACCGAGTTTGTAATCCAATAGTTCAAATTTCAGATCAATCGCACCAGGCGCCGTTGGCTGTGTGCTACGTTGATTTTCATACAGCGATGCGGTTTTGAAGGCGGTGTTAAAAGCCCGTGTCAAGGTTGAACCGATGAAGTATTCACCTTGACCGTTGTTGCGCGTCGCATTCCAATCAAAATCGCCAGCGAGTTCCCAGAACATCACGCCGCCAATCCCGCGATCGATGATCCATTGTGCTTTTCTTTGTACTGAGGTTTCGTCTTCGGTGGAGAGGAAGACGCCTTTCTGAGCGTTCCATAACCACGGTGCGACCAGTGTGCTGTCGTAGTAACGTACATAGCTGCCGGCGAGTCTATCGTCAGCATCGGTGGCAGGGGTTAAACCATAGCTGGCGATATAGCTGCCGGCGATGTTACGTTCGAGATTTTTGGCATGCCACAGCGGATTGCCGCCGCCACCAATTTCTTTGCCTTGCTCATCGAGATCGTGCCAAATGTTATCGATACCGACGGCGCCATTGCCACAAGCCGTCAAGCCGGTGGGGCAATTGCTCCCCACCGATTTGCCCCAAAGACCATTGCTACCGCCGCTGACATTACGCCAGCCGCGTGTGTAGTAGGGCACGCCGATGTTGATCCGCCCCGCTTGCATGGCGCCGCGATAATAGTGGAAAGCCCAATCGGTATTCAGATAACCGATGCCACCATACTGTGCGGTGCTATACACATTCCAGCGCACCAATTCAGCATCTTTGCCGTCATCGAACAAGGCAGCATTCGGGCCGACAAATTCATTCCATGCGCCATGTAGGTCATAGCTCATGACGTTGACGAAATCGAGATACTGCAAAGCAGCCATGTTTTCCATGCCGCGTAACAAATAGCCTGAAGCCGGGGCGGCAATTGTCACTTGATAGTATCGATTGTCGACCGTGGCGGCAGCATCGAGTTTTTCGCGCAAAGTTTTTAAGAGCACAGAATAGCTACGCATCAGACCTGCACGACGTGCATTGGCTGTGGCCCAATCGAGTGGATTGCCGGCATCTTTCATTGAAGTCGGATATTCGTAGTCGATATCGACACCGTCAAAATTGTATTTGCGCAGGAAGGCAACCACTGAATCGGCGAACGTATTGATGCCTGCGGTGTTGATGCTGCCGTCAGCATTGGTCGTCATACTGTAAAAGCCACCACTGTTGACGCGCTTGCCGGTGGCGTCGAAATAGCCTCCCGTCTCCGCCCATCCACCAACGGAGATCAGCGTTTTGACGTTAGGGTATTGCTTCTTGAACTTATTGAGTAGATTGAAGTGCCCCTTGTAGCTATAGCTCGCATCCATCTCGGCACCGACGACGCCTGGCCATTGCATACCGGTGGCAGAGTTGTTGGGATCGGTCTCATTGCCGATTGAAATCTTATTGTTTTCAATGTGGGCGAAGGCAAAATTGATGTGGGTGATTTTGTCCCAAGGAATTTGATGCGCGAGGTAAGCTGGGCTGCCATCTTTACCGGTACGCCAACTGGTGAAGTAGCCGATGATGCGACGTTTCATCGCGCCGAGTTTTTCGCGTCCACTGCTATCGTAGGCGAGACAGTATGGCGGATTCGTTCCCGCGGTGATGCTTAAACCATCTGGGCGGCACAATGCTTGACCAGTAGGAGCAGGGACCGTGGTGAGCACGGGATCTTTGCTTCCACCGCCTCCGCTAGAGCCACCGCCACAATCACTGACATAGGCCCAAGGACCGTCAGGATTGCTGCTAGGCGTATTGCCTTGGGTCCACCATTTGGCGCGCCACTCCTTGTTATCGTAAGAGGCGGTCATGCCGCCGGTGTACACGGCCGTCGCACTCCACGCTGCAGAACTGCAGGCAGCGAGCGTTGCTTTGCTCGTGGTATTGGCTTTGAATGGATTGAGTTTGCTGTCGGCAAAGGCCTTGGCATTGGAACTGCAACTTAGATTAAAACCGAGACTAAAGGCAAGCACGGTGAGTGCATACCCAACTGTAGCTGACTGTTTCATTTGTCTTCCCCATTGATGACGATTCCTGAAAGTTGGTCTTCAGGTTCACCTCGGGAATTTCACAGGCGAGCAAGGTCCTGCAAGTGCACGCACTCAGCAAAAAAATCGACTGTGAAATTGCCCCTCCCCCTCGGCCATCTGATGGAATAGTGATAGTCCTGCGCGAATTTGCGTTGCATCACGTGAAGCGCAAAAACTGCAAGTTCAGATGGCAAAGTTTGTTGGACTCACCTAGGTGTCTTCTCAAAAAGAAGATCTATTATGGTTTTGTAGTGGTATTAATTTGGTGTGAATCCAATGTGAGCCAGTGTAGTAATAAGCTCGAATTACACAAGTGGTTTTTTTTATTTTGTTTTTTTCTTGCTTAAATAAATAGTTTTATCTATGGCTGCAGATAGAAAATGTTTGCCTCGAAAAACAACTGGTATGGGATGGAAATATGAGAGTTTTTTTTCATCAGTTTGCACGACGATTTTTTCTTTGCAAATCGGATTTCTGGCTGGCGAATTTCCTTTTCTTTTCACGTCGATTTCCGAGCTGATTTCCCTCGAATCCAATGTTTCGTCGGCGCCTGCATATAGGTTGACTACATTATGACGTTGTTTTTTTGTGCGAAACCTTTGCGTACAAATTTTTCATTTGTTGCTCGAAGTTTGAAAACTTAGAATATGTGTAGCGGCGCTCTCAACCAAGCTTGTGTGACGGTATGTGCTGCTCTCGCAACGCCAATCGTGAACGGAAAATATGAAGAACGTCATTCTGCGCTCGACTCTAGGGATACTGTGTACCTTGATTCTGGTCAGTTGTACAAAGACCGATACGAGTGAAACGCTTGCACATAATTCTGGCGGCCAAGTTGGCACCCTCACAACGCCTAAACTAAGCTATTACGCCGCTTCGCGTTTTGCTGAGCAGGTTAGTTTTGGGGTGACCCCGGCTTTGATTGCTGATATTCAAAATAAGGGTATTGAGGGATGGCTTGATGAACAATTGGCGCTACCCGCTACGACTAACTCAATGCCACGCGATTTATTGAATTACACAAATCAGGCAGGGGAGGTGGGCGCTGGCTTGTTTCGGAATGACGAATTCTGGGATACCGCACTGACCGCACCAGATCAATTGCGGCAGCGGGTTGCTTGGGCGATTTTTCAGTACATTCCAGTTAGTATGGGGCAGGCAAATGGGAGTCTCGAGTACTACAATATGTTGAGGCGGAATGCTTTGGGCAATTATTCAAAATTGCTGCGCGATGTGAGCATCAATCCCCATATGGGTTTTTATCTGAATAATGAACTCAATCGCCCTACATCGCCGCAGTGTCTGGGCTGCACCCCCAACGAGAACTATGCGCGTGAACTTATGCAATTGTTCACCGTGGGAGTAGTGCAACTCAATACTGATGGAACCGTGGTCCGAGATGCTCAAGGCAAGGCGAAAGAGACCTATACCCAGAAAGATGTTGAAGAGTTAGCACGCGCATTGACGGGATGGCGCGCTCCACCCAACAACACGGGTTTGCCTGATAATAGTTGGCCGCATTATGGATCGCCGATGATTCCGGAATCTGCCTCTTTTCTTCATGATAGCGGGCAGAAATCAGTCATGGGAGTAACCATCGTTTCTGGGCTAAATGCTTCAAGCGAACTCGACGCCGTTGTTTCGCTCTTGATGAAGCATCCAAATACAGCGCCGTTTGTTAGCTTACGCCTCATTCAACATTTGGTAGCGAGCAATCCCAGTCCGCAGTATTTGGCTCGCGTGAGTGCCGTATTTCGGGACAATGGTAAGGGTGTTGCAGGTGATCTAGCCGCAGTGGTGAAAGCGATTTTGCTGGATCCAGAAGCGCGTCAAGGGGATGTACTTGGAACGAATGACAGGCAGGCTGGCTATTTACGTGAGCCCGTGCTATGGATCTCAGCGGTATATCGAGGCATGGGATGCAAACACATGACGCACAGTGTTTGGCAAGGCAATGAGTTTGTTGATCAACCGACGAACCAAAGCACAACGGCACCACCTAGTATCTTCTCATTTTATCAGGCGACCGATCGCGCTCCGGGCAGCAATCTTTTGGCGCCAGAACAAAAATTATTGAACACACTGGAATTTACATCTCGCCTCGGAAATCTCTCTTGGCGCCTACTCGACAAGAATAATTCCGGGTATGAATTTAATCGCACCAAGACCGGCTGTAATGTCTCCGAGTTGAGTACAGCTTTCGCCAAATCACCTAGCGATTTTATTGACCTCGTCAGCAAGCGGTGGTTCCGTGGCGCTATGCCAGCGACCCTTCGTAATAACTTGATTAGCTTGATCAATGGTGAACGGTGGGAAAGTGCGGAAGTAGGTGCTTTGACCAGTTTGCAATTTGCATTAACGAGCCCAACTTTCGGAGTGATTAAATGAAACGACGTGAATTCCTGAAAGCCATGGGTGTGCCTGCCTTGGCGGGAATCGGTGTCAATACTTTGATGAGTGAGTTACAAACTTCTCGTGCCGCTGGTAACGACTATAAAGCCTTGGTTTGCATTTTCCTTGCTGGTGGTAATGACGGGCACAATTCCTTAGTTCCGACCGATGCGGCCTATAATGACTACAACAATGCACGCCCCATTCTCGCTTTGCCGAAGGATTCCTTAATCGCTCAAAATGGTACCAGCGCTGGACATACTTTCGGCCTGCATCCCGGATTAGCGCCTTTAGCTACACTCTACAACCAGCAACGCTTGGCTTGGATAGCGAATGTTGGACCTTTAGTTGTCCCCTCGACTGGTAAGCAAGTCATAGAGAAGTCCGTGGTGATTCCGCCTTATCTTATGTCTCATAGCGATCAAACAGCTATGCAACAAGGTTGGGGTGGTGATTTCGATCAGAGCGGGTGGGCCGGACGAGGATTGGAATTGATGCCCGCTGCTTACCAAAATAAATTGAGTGCGGTGACGACCAGCTCTGATCGCACCCTAGTGCTTGGCAAGAGTTCCAGCGTGTCGTTTATGTCGCCAAATGGCGCGCGCTATTGGGGGCGCGCGGATCTTGGTTCCCCGCAAGGTTATTGGGCACAGGCGCTCAATAATATGTCTAGACTTCAGTTTTCAAATCAGTACGAAGCTGAATATGCGCGCACGCTTGATCTGAGCGTAAGCGAATCTACTTTGCTGACGCAGGTTTTCTTGAGGGCAGTTGAACCGAAGGCTAGTTTTGCGGGCGATGATTTGGCAATACGACTTCGCTCTTTAGCGAGTGTATTGCCTGCATTTAAGAGTATGGGTTTCAAGCGCCAAGTATTTCTGATCAATTGGGGCAGTTTTGATACGCATTACGGACAACGAGGAAACGATGCTCGTACTCAGGACGCGCAATTGGCAGTGCTTGGTAAGGCTGTCGCCGCCTTTGACACATCAATCCAGGCGGTGGGCATGGATCTCGATGTAACGACCTTTGCTATGAGTGATTTTGGGCGTACGCTTAGACCCGCGTCTGGCGCGGGTTCTGATCATGCTTGGGGCAATCATTGGTTTGTGGTTGGTGGCGCCGTTGCTGGTGGACAGGTCTTGGGGCAATTCCCATCCTTGGTGTTGGGGGGACCTGAGGACGGTGATCCAGGACGGGGAGGCCGTCACGTACCCTCAACCAGCACCGATCAAGTAGGAGCTACGTTGATGCAATGGTTGGGATTGCCGGCAGCACAGTTCGTGAATGTTTTTCCTAGTCTCAGCAACTTTGCGCAAAAGACCATACCAATCTTTAGAACCTAATTTCAAGTGATTCAGCTGCGATGTGAACTACCACTGACCAAAGAGGGAATTGCAATATGCCGGATTTACATTTGAGTAGCGCAAATGACGATTACACCCAGCCAGAGTCCGAGAAGGATAAGGGCATCAATATTTTCGGAGACGCGGGTGACGACATCATTCGTAGTTACGGAGGAAATGTTTTGGGTGGTAAGGGTAATGATACTATCCAATTCCTTCCGACCCCAGGCCAAACTTGGCGTCAATTGATCGCAGCCTATTGGGATGGCGCGCCTGGAAAAATTGTAGTTGATCTGCTTGCAGGTTGGGCTCAGGATGGCTGGGGTACACGCGATACTTTGATCGGCGTAGAAGCGGTAGCGGGTGGTGGCGGTGAGAACGAGCTTTATGGCACCAATAACGATAACAGTTTTTGGATTAGTAATAATAAGAATACGGTAGATGGTCGTGGTGGTTTTGATGTCATCAATTTGCCTTGGTTCTCGAGTACCGTGCCGAGTTGGTCTGACTTCACTGTCAAGGTCAGTGTGGATGGCAAGAGTGCTGTATTGACCTCGCCAAAATCGAGCGGATTTGGTGCCACGATTAGTAATGTCGAAGCCTTCTCCCTATGGGATGGAACAACTAGTACACAAAAATTACTGAGTGATTTTGTGACAGTTCAGGATTTGGCGATTGGGGGCTTGGTTCAAGGCACCAGTAACCGATGGAATGTGAGCAGTGGCGTAGGTACGCCGGTCGAAGTCAGTTTTAGTTTCGTCATCAAAGCACCAAACACAGGCGTCGGTGCTAATCAATTTCGAGCATTCACTAATTCGGAACGAGATCTGGTGCGTAAGATTCTGGGAGAAGTCAGCAGCTTTTCTGGAATCAGCTTTAAAGAAGTTGATGAGGCCAGTGGCCAGGCCGGTGCGATGCGTTTTGGGGTGAGCCAACAAGCGAGTACAAAGGGAAGCAGTAATTTTCCTGGCGAAGCAGGTGATGCAGCAGGTGATGTATGGATGGATATTGAATCTATGCTGAATTTGGTGCCAGGCAGCGAAGGCTACGCGGCACTTTTACATGAGATTGGACATGCACTTGGATTGCGGCATCCTAGCAATGTGGACGCAAATGACCACTACAACCAA
>CAYWNE010000036.1:0-31220 GCA_964459555.1 uncultured Burkholderiaceae bacterium
TGCGTCGGCTTGTGACATAATTCTTCCTTTACAGATTTTCTTGATACGAGGCGCGCCCACTTTTTGCGCAGTTTTCCCTCTCAAAACGGGTCAAATTGCAGGGGCCGGCAACCACGAACATTTTCATAAAGCATCATTTTCCCATGAATTCACCCACGTTTTCGGTTTTATTCGTCATTTTTCTTGGCATTACGGTTAGTTTGCAAGTTTGGCTTGCCAGTCGCCAGATTCGGCACGTGGCGCGCAATCGCGGTGCGGTGCCGAATGAGTTTGCCGAAAAGATCAGCTTAGAGGCGCATCAAAAGGCGGCTGATTACACGATTACGAAAACCAAGTTCGGCCTGTTGTCCTTGTTCTTTAGCGTCATTGTTCTGCTCGGATTCACCTTATTTGGTGGCTTACAATTCTTATCGAGTACTTTATTCGCGCAACTTGGTAACGGTATGAGCTATCAAATTGCTTTGATTGTCAGTTTTGCTTTGATTAGTTCCATTTTGGATTTGCCATTCGATTACTACCGCCAATTCGTTATCGAAGAAAAATTCGGTTTCAATAAAATGAGCGTCAAACTGTTTTTCACCGACATGATCAAGAGCACCGCGATTGGCGCCGCCATTGGTTTGCCCTTGCTGTGGGTGGTAATTAGCTTGATGGATAAAGCGGGCAGCTTGTGGTGGCTTTACACGTGGTTGGTGTGGAGTGGTTTCCAACTATTGATGATGATTATTTTCCCGACTTGGATCGCCCCGCTCTTCAACAAATTCACACCACTCACCGATGACAATTTGCGCGAACGCATCGAAGGCCTGATGCAGCGCGTTGGCTTCGCTTCCAAAGGTTTGTTTGTGATGGATGGTTCCAAGCGCAGCGCACATGGCAATGCTTATTTTTCAGGCTTTGGCAGTAACAAGCGCATCGTGTTTTTTGACACCTTGATTGAACGCTTGGCTCCACAGGAAGTAGAAGCAGTGCTGGCGCATGAACTCGGTCATTTCAAACTCAAGCACATCGTCAAACGTATGGTGGTGATGTTTGCGATTTCATTGGGCTTCCTCGCCCTACTCGGCTATTTGAAAGAACAAGTGTGGTTCTTCACAGGCTTGGGTGTTGATCCAATTTTGTTTGCGTCTTCGAATAGCGCGATGGCGTTGATTCTGTTTATGGTGACGCTGCCTGTCTTCACTTTCGTCTTGTCGCCCTTGTCTTCGATTAGCTCACGCAAACACGAATTTGAAGCGGATGCTTTCGCCGTCAAACATACCAATGCACCTGACCTGGTCAATGCTTTGGTCAAACTCTACGAGGACAATGCCTCGACCTTAACGCCAGATCCTTTGCACTCGGCGTTTTACGATTCGCATCCACCAGCTTCGATTCGGATTGCGCATTTGCACCAACAAGGACAACTCACTTAATTTTTCTTCGACATCACTATGAAAACTTCTGATTTACTCGCTAAGAAATCGGCGCACACTGAAATCGGTTTGCAAGATCAAGAGATCGCACAGTATCTCGCCGCTACACCAGGTTGGGCGCAAGATGGTCCGCGCATCGTCAAGACTTACAACTTCAAGAATTATTACGAGACTTTGGCCTTTGTGAATGCGATTGCATACACCATTCACGAGGAAGATCATCATCCTGAATTAGTCGTAACTTACAATCGCTGCGTCGTCAAATTTGACACACACACCGTCAATGGCGGCAAAGGCGGCATTTCTGAAAACGACTTCATTTGTGCCGCCAAACTCGACGTCATTTACACCCAAACCTTTGGTTGATTGCATGGCGAAGAAACCAAGTCAGTCTGCCAAGAACAACAAAACCTCCACTAGTGGCGAACAAGGTCTCGTCATCGCCGCGCATGGTCGACACTATCTGATCCAAATCGGGACGGAAAAACTGCATTGCGTCACGCGCGGCAAAAAAAGTGATGTGGCAGTGGGTGACTTGGTCGAAATTCAACGCACTTCGAATAATCAAGGCGTGATTGAAGCTATCGTGCCGCGCCGCACTTTGCTGTATCGTTCCGATCAATACAAGTCAAAAATGTTGGCAGCCAACCTCAGCCAGCTATTGATCGTGGTCGCCACCGAGCCTAGCTTTTCAGATGATTTGGTGTCGCGCGCCTTAGTCGCTTCCGAATCCTCTGGCATACGCGCCCAAATCATTTTGAATAAGATCGACGTCACCGAGAGTCTGGCCAAAGCGCGGGAACGCGTCGCGCTCTACGCTAATCTTGGCTATCCGGTACATGAGGTCTCGGTTACAGCACAGCCGGAGCAAACCCAGACCCGCTTATTGGACTTGATCAAAGGTCAGAGTACGATTTTGATCGGGCAGTCGGGCATGGGTAAGTCTTCCTTGATCAATCTCTTGATTCCCGATGCTGATATCGCAACGCGTGAAATCTCGGCAGCGCTCGACACAGGTAAGCACACCACCACTTTTACACGTCTATTTACGCTAGATGACGTGGTTGGCGACAACGGTGAAGCGAGTTACGTCATCGACTCACCGGGCTTTCAGGAATTCGGTTTGCACCACCTCAGCGAAGGTATGTTGGAACGCGCCTTCCCCGAATTCAGACCGCATCTTGGTCAGTGCAAATTCTATAATTGCCACCATCATAGCGAGCCCGGCTGCGCGGTACTCGGCGCTTTGGAACGCGGCGAAATCGCCCGCATGCGGCATGACTTATTCAAGCAACTGGTACATGAAGCGGCACAGACCGTGGGCTATTGATACGACGGCGCTCGCTGAACTGCAAACAAATTGCAGCTCAATGTGGTCCATCAAGGTGCAGGATTTTGCCAGCGTTGTTCAATCTTAGCGTATTGGCCGTTGCTACGAATCTTGCGTAAGCCCTGATCGAGTAATGCGGCATATTTGGCTGATTCTGGACGCTTTTTGGAAAAGCTCACGTACAATTTATCGACCGTAATGCTGCCAACCTGTTTAATTTTCCCCTTTAACTCTTTGGGATAACGGCTCTGGAGATAATCCACCACCCGCGTATAAACCAGCGAATATTCCGAACGCTTCAACAGGAGTTTACGCAAGTTTGACAAGTCTGTAGGCGCTTCTTCGCGGATGATGCTGTCATCTTTGTCAATCACGTCGGTGTAAGTATAGCCATGGGTTAAACCGACGCGTCGCCCTCGCATATCACTGGCGCGCAAGCCAGAATCTTCAGAATCATTCAAAGCATAAATACCGATTTCGGCTTTAAAGATAGGTTCTTGGTGAAACAAGAACTCTGCATTAAGTTTGCTATCTTTCAGGCTATCAAAACAACCAAGTTCTTGCCCAGTTTCAACCAACATGAGACAACGCACATATGGGGCAGATTTGAAGTTGACGTTGACATCGACTGAGGCATAGGCGGAAGCGATCACGTCAACGGCAAAGCCTTGTAACTTACCATCCTTAAGAGCTGAGTAAGGATACCAATCGTCCTCGCCAACCAAGGTAATCGATTGCGCTGCGACCGACCCACACATCAGAATCATCGAGCTAAGCAACACAAAAGCCGACCAGCCCCTGCGCCAGGCAGAGCTCATCACTGGCAAAACAAGCTGAAAGTTGACGATGTAAAGGGGATTTATCATGTTGAAAGACTCAGTGCTTTAGCTTGCTATTTAAGCACAAATCACTACACTTGCTAAGCCCCATTCGGCTGTGACCAACATGATTTTTGATACTGATTAAAAATAGCTTTATACAACGAACTAAGTCTCCTCGGGACGGTCAAAGCCGATCTATGTCACTCATTTCCAACCAAAGCCTCCTCAAGCAAGCACAATAAGTGGAGAAGTGGCGCTCGATAGAACAATCAACACACTTACACTAGCTAGGAAAATTCAATGAAACCACGCGCTCTCCTATTCCTCAGTGCCCTCAGTTGTGCCATTGCCACGACTTACGCCCCTGCAGCTACGGCAGAAAATGCCTATGTTCGCTTTCCAAGCATACGCGGCGATCAGATTGTGTTTACTGCTGAAGGCGACTTGTGGAAAGTGAGCATTAATGGTGGCCAAGCACAACGCCTGACAACCCATCCTGGCGCCGAGACCAATGCTGCCATTTCACCCGATGGCAAATGGATCGCCTTCTCTGCCACTTACGAAGGGGCGCAAGAAGCTTATTTGATGCCGATTGGTGGCGGCGTACCAAAGCGTATCAGTTTCGAAAACACAAGTGTCAATGTCCTGGGTTGGAGCGCGCAATCTGAAGTCATCGTCACCATGCAAAACCAAACTGGTCCAATCGCCCAAAATGTGATCGCGGCAATTCATACTCAGTCCCTGCACAAAACCATTTTCCCTATCGTTGATGCTAACGAAGCGGCACTCGACGAGAGTGGTAAAACTTTGTACTTCACACGTCTCGGCGTACACACCCGTAATGACAATGTCAAACAGTACCGTGGTGGCGCCCTCGCCCAATTATGGAAGTTCGATCTCAGCGCCAAGACCGAAGCCGTAAATCTGTTCGCTAAAGAAAAATCCAATAACCGCCGCCCCATGCTATGGAAGAATCGACTCTACTTCCTTAGTGATCGTGATGGTGCCTACAATCTTTACTCAGCAAATTTAGATGGAGGCGAAGTCAAAGCCCTGACACGTCATCGTGAATGGGATGTGCGCAATCCCCAAATTGGTGATGGCAAGATTGCCTATCAGCTCGCGGCCAATCTGCATATACTTGATATCAGCAATCAGGCCGACAAGATTGTTTCCGCAGAGTTGGTTTCCGATTTTGATCAATCACGTCAACGCTATATCAAGAATCCGCTTGAATTCCTCACCAATGTGCAAATGGCTGGTAAGGAAGAGCGCTTAGTATTCACAGCACGCGGGCAAATGACGGTCGCGGGTATCAGCCCACAACGTCGTATCGACATTAACCTTCCAAACGCTGCACGCGCCCGTGAAGCGGTCTTCTCGCATGACGACAAATACGTCTATGCTTTCGTTGATAGCACCGGAGAAAACGAAATCTGGCGCTTCCGCACCGATGGTAGCGGCAAAGGAGAACAACTTACTTCCGATGGCAAGACCCATCGATTGAATATTTATCCTTCGCCCGATGGAAAGTATTTGGCGCATACCGACAAACGTGGACGTTTGTGGTTACTCGACCTCGCCACACGTAACAATGTCGTCATTGATGATGCGGGCAAACAAGGATTTGGCAATCATGGCGACATCATGTGGTCGGGTGATAGCAAAACCATCGCCCTCACGCGCGCCAATACTTCACAGGATCGAGAACAAATTGCCCTCTACGATCTTGAAAGTAAGCAGCTGCACTTTGTGACCAGTGATCGCTACGAGTCTAACTCCCCGACCTTCTCGCCAGATGGACGTTGGATGTATTTCTTATCGAACCGCAATTTCCAACCCGGTGTTGGTGCGCCTTGGGGCGATCGAAATATGGGCACCTACTTCGACAAACGTGCTGGCATTTTTGCCTTAGCGCTGCAAGCTGGCAATCGCTTCCCATTTAAGCCCGATGACGAGCTCAGCAAAACCGAAACGAAATCCGAAACGAAATCGGAAACTAAGCCAGAAGTGAGGGCTGAAAATAAGCCCGAAAACAAATCGGACAATAAGGCCGATGCCAGCTCAAGCACTGAGAAGAAACTTGAAGCTAATAAGAAATCAGGCAATACGATTCAATATGAAGGCTTGGCTGGGCGTCTGTATGAAGTGCCAGTCCCAGCTGGAAATTACCGGCAACTCGAAGTCGATGATAAACGTCTGTATTTCTTAGATCGTGATCCTATCGAGCGTAGCCGTAACAATCTCAAAACTTTAGCCATCGCGAAGAACAGCCCACAAGCCGAAGTTTTCAGTGCCAATGTGCGTGCCTATGCTTTGTCACGCGATAAGAAACGCATCTATTTCAATATCGGCGGCAGCGGCAGCGGAGATTTCTATATCACAGACAGCGCTGCGAAAGCCCCGGGCGATCTCAGCAAAGCACGTATCAAAATCGATGATTGGAGCTTTAGCAGCAATCCACGCGACGAATGGAAACAAATGTTTATGGATGCATGGCGTATGCATAGGGACTTCCTGTACGACACCAAAATGCGTGGCGTCGATTGGGAGAAAATGCGCGACAAATATGCACCATCGGTTGAGCGCGTGACTGACCGCGCGGAACTCAACGATGTCTTGGCCATCATGGTCAGCGAAGTCGCGTCCTTGCACTCGCAAATTCGTCCTGGTGATGTGCGCCGCGCATCGGCAGACGGTTCGCCAGCGGGTCTCGGCGCAGTACTGAGTAAAGCACAAGATGGTTACCGCATCGATCACATCTACAGAAGCGAGCCTGACCTGCCATCACAACGTGGACCACTCGACAGCCCCGACCTTGACGTGAAACCAGGTGACGTCATCACTGCCGTCAACGGCAAGTCTGTACTCGATGTCCGTGATATTTCCGACCTCTTGCTCAATCAAGCGGACAAGCAAGTGCTTTTGCATGTGAAGGCTGGCAACCAAGCGGCCAAGCCGATCCTGATTTCTCCTATCACGATGGCAAAACAAGCGAATTTGCGCTATAGCGATTGGGAACAAAGTCTGAGCCAACGCGTCGACAAAGCTTCAGATGGCAAGATCGGTTACTTGCATCTGCGTGCCATGGGCCCTAGCGATGTTGCCAGTTTCGCGCGCGACTTCTACGCCAACTATGATCGCGATGGTTTAATCATTGACGTACGTCGCAATAATGGCGGCAACATCGACAGCTGGATCATAGAAAAACTCTTGCGCAAGGCATGGGCTTTCTGGTCCTCCGAAGGCAATCGTCCTTACACAAATATGCAGCAAACTTTCCGAGGTCATTTAGTGGTGTTGATTGATGAGCTCACCTACTCTGACGGCGAAACTTTCGCTGCGGGCATCAAGGCTTTGAACCTCGCGCCATTGGTCGGCAAGCGCACTTCCGGCGCCGGTGTTTGGCTCTCTGACCGCAATAGTCTGGTCGACAACGGCATGGTGCGTGCCGCTGAGAATGCACAATTCGATGTCAAAGATGGTCGCTGGTTGGTCGAAGGCGTCGGCGTCGCCCCCGATATCGAAGTTGATAACCCACCGCATGCAAGTTTCAAAGGCGAAGATAAACAACTAGAAACTGCAATTAGCTATCTGCAGAAGAAATTGAAGGAGCAACCAATTAAGCCATTGGCGCCACAAGCGATTCCGCCTTTGAAGTAATGTGAATTACGAATCGCCTTCTTTCAGAAGTCAATCTGTAGCCACAATGTAAAACGCCAGCACTTAAGCTGGCGTTTCTTCATCAAGATCCATTGTTCCAATTAGACGAGTTTCAATCTGCCCCATCTTCGCAAGTAGTTTTTGCGCGTCTATCATCAAGATATACGTAGAGTAATTCAAGCTTCGTAAGCAGGGCCAAACGTTGAGTCATCTTCAAGGGTTTTCGATCATCGGTGCGCCACTGCGCAAATTCCAAGTCTTGCTTCCTATACCTTTCGGTGAGATATGTCTAATCAGTGCGATCAGGACCAACAATTGATTGCCTTCAACTTGTGCACGCCAATCCCCGCTATACTTCGTTCCGTGTTGTGTGCTTCTCGCTCAAAGACGTCCGCAGATTAAACAAGACTAATTTCACCAGCTACTCGGTCCACAATGCCAGATTTTAGTTTTCTTATATTTCTTCGGACCGACTGTCTTAGTCCAGTCTTCTCCGGCAATCTTACAATTTCGAGTAACATCTTCCTCCTCATGATAGAAGTCGCCAAGGTTGATACGCCATTCACGATCAGGATCGCTGTCTGAGCCACCAACCCGATCAAGCAATTCAGAATCCTCTGTCACATCATATAAAGCTCCCCAGCCGTCATCATAATGATTACGTGCGCTATCAATGATACTCGTCTCACGGCGCTGCATTACAAGATTCATTTGAGCTACCGGATAAGCGCCACGAATCATCCGTTGCAAGGCAACCTCACGAAATCCAGCTTGTTTTAATGCTTGCCGCTGCGCCAATTGAGTTTGGCCAACTGACATCGCCTGACTTCCCATGGCATCTGCTTCACTCTCCAAGCCGGCATCATCATTGACGGGCACGCCTTGTTTCATTTGCATAGTAGGGCGCACTCTTCCTTGTGCTTGCTGGACTACATGCCAAGCTTCGTGCGGCAAATGTTGTTCTTGGCCTGGAGCCACATGTATTTCACTACCTTGAGCATATGCGTGTGCATTTAGTTGTGCCGGGCGGTCCGAATTGTAGTGCACTTTGACGTGATCCATATTCATGCCCGACAAGGACTCAATGCCAGCTCTCAGCTGAGCCGGTAAACCATCGCGATTCTGCACTGACACCTCTGAGGCACTCACCGCGCCACTTTCTTTTCTTTGCAGGGCGAGAAATTTACCTTGCAACGGTTCCTCTTCTTCTACGCGTTGAACCGTATCAAATTTGCCTTGCAATAGTTCCTCTTCTTCTACGCGCTGAACCGTATCAAATTTACCTTGCAACAGCTCCTCTTCTTCTACGCGTTGAACCGTATCAAATTTACCTTGCAACGGCTCCTCTTCTTCTACGCGTTGAACAGATTCAAACTTGCCCTGCAAAGTATCATTTTCTTGCTTTCCTTGTATGCTCGCACGCTTGGCTTGCAGAGGCTCTTTCTCTAGCCTTTGCAGAGTATTAGTGCCTACGTTTAATTTGTTCTGAAAGACTTGCAATTGATGCGCACTATTGTTGCCATCTGCTATTTCTTGAAACCGTCTCTGCACCGCCAATTGTCCACGGTGATCGACACGACTAGCTGGCTTAGTCTCAAATTGAGTTGAAGAAGATGTTTTTTGATCTGGCTGTGTGGCTCTATTGGTGAAAATCGACATTCGATGACTCCTCTCACATAAATGCTGAAAAGTTTTGCGATGTAAGGATGAATCCGCAATACGCGCAGTAAAAATACACTTCGCGCAGAGCAAAGCTTCACCGACAACAAACGTAATTAAAAAACATCAAAATATTTCGAGATACTACGCTTCTTCCTTTTATTCTCATCATAAATCGAATGAACCCAAGCCAAAAAACTACAGTTTTTCAAAATATTGGTGTAAGACAGCAACAGCATCTCGTTACCCAACACTTGAGTTAACTCCTATCGCTTTTCTCTATTCGATCAAAGCGAAGAAATTATCGCTGAAGCCCAGAGGCATTCTCGAGCTATAAAACACCATGCGCTTGACACAACGAGGAAAACCCGAGATACTCGGCGACCCATTAACCTAGATAGGAGACCATAACATGATGCCACGCGACATAGCCCTCCTGTCGGCTGCTTAATCTCCCCACCCTTCTCAAACGATAAAAGCTTTCGTTTTCTGATAGGCATAGGCGCGAGCTCAAGCGCCGACAATTTCACTTTCCAGCCCCTTTAGCAACAATCTCTGTTGCCAAGGATCACACGTACTTCGTTCACACGTCGTACCTCGAAACTGAAAAACAATGCTCTATCATGATCCAATTTAATTTCGAAGCTCTTAGCCATATCGGCCTAACACCCGCAATCCTTAATCAGCTTTTCCAACTGACGACAGACTTACCAAACGACGAACTAGTCATTGCACGTGTCATCGAAACTCAAAGAAACAAAATAGTTTGCGACAACGGCAACACCAAGATCACGCTAACGATACCTCATCACTCTGGAAAAGACGCACTTAAATCAAACTACCCCCCGATTGTTGGAGACTGGTGTCTGCTTGACCAAGCCAATGAAAAACATCACATCGCAGCGATCATGCCAGCTCACTCCGAGCTAGCGCGACGACAAGCAGATGGGAAGGTTCAAATTATCGCCAACAATATTGACACCGCAATTCTGGTAATGGGACTCGATCATGACTTCAATTTGCGTCGACTAGAGCGCTATTTAACATTGGTTTCAAGCGCAAACATTCGACCGGTCATCGTATTAAGCAAATCAGACCTATGTGAGAACGTTGAACAAAGAATTGAAGCGATCCGCAATCGTATCCCTGACGACATTCCCATCATCGCCATGAATACACTTGACGATTCGGCAGGATCGAGCTTGTCAGATTGGTTGGGGGTGGGGCAAACCATTGTCTTACTGGGCTCATCCGGAGTCGGCAAATCAAGCTTAACGAACACCTTATGTCTCAGTCAACAAGCTGTAGGAAGTGTGCGTCAGGGTGATGACAAAGGAAGGCATACAACGACCCATCGATCTTTACATCTATGCAAATCAGGCGCATGCATTATCGATACGCCTGGACTACGTTCGCTTCAACTTGATATTGATACGGATGCAGTGATCACTGGCTTCAGCGATATTGAAAGATTCGCTCTGTCTTGCAGGTTCCGAAATTGCCAACATAGAGATGAACCCGATTGCGCTGTTCGTCAACATGTCGACGCCGATAGGCTAAAAAATTACCACAAACTTGTACGCGAGAGCTCAAGACTAGAACAAACGCCGCTTGAAAGAATTGCAGAACGAAGTAAGTGGAAAGCATTGGTCAAATCAATCAAAACGAAAAACCGTCTCATGCAAAACTAGTCGAAAGCCAAGACAGAGGCGCGAGGTTCAACGTTCCAATTGAGTCTCTGGTCAAGGCTCAGCACTGATCCATAACGCCATCAAGCTCACGCGCGATGGCGTTTCCATTGGCAGATTCATTTCTCTATTTACTCAATAACTCCAACTTGTGTGTTTATCATTTAACCATGGCCGAATGCTCAAGTGAAGCGAGGCACCACTACCGTCTATTCTAAGAAAACGCATTCTATCCTCCACCTTTGTCATTTCATCTTTCCGACATACGGAAACTCTTATCTCGGGAGCACAATAGTCAGACTTAAACCTAAATCGAACCCGAAATTCCACTACTTTCACACATCAGAACCTTATGAAACCAGTCCACACAACAATTTTTTTCCCACTTTGCATCGTGGGCGCAATGCTTTCATATCCAACTCAAGCCAAAGTGATCCACGAGCATCCCGGCATTTGGCTTGGCGATATGCAAATCCCGAAAGGCCCTAAGCTCCAATTCGCGGTTGATCTATTCAAGCGCGCCGATGGAAAAAGTTGGGCTAGTATTTCGCTCCCGGCACAAAATAATTTCGATATTCCTGTGACCCAAGTCGAAGAAAAAGAAGATCAGCTTCGACTTCAGTTTTCTGGCAAAGTGCAGATGCGACTGAAGTGGGTCAAGGATCATTTCGACGCCGAATTTCAAGAACCTGGTGGACCCGCTTTGAGTTTCAGCATGCAAAAAACCACTGCAATGCCGAAACAAGAACGACCGCAAAATCCCAAAGCGCCTTTCCCTTACGAAGAAGAAGAGCTCATTATTCCAAGTAAGAACGGTGTGTTCTTGAGCGCTACCTTGCTCCGCCCGACGGGTGTGAGTAAACCCAATCTAGCGATTTTGGTACATGGGGCGGGAACAGCGAATCGCAATCAGTCTGGTGAAGGTCACGAGAGTTTCTGGGTCTTGGCTGATCAATTGACTCGCCGCGGAATCGCTGTACTTCGCTACGATAAGCGCGGCATCGCACGTTCGAGTGGTGACTACGATGCACATACATGGCAAGACCTCAGTGACGATGTCGTTGCCATCGCGAAGCATATGCGTAAATCAGCGCGCTTCAAAAAAATCGGTGCAATTGGTCATAGCGAGGGCTCCGGCATCGCCGCCGTTAGCAGCGCACAGCACGGAGAATCTTTGGACTTTATCGTATCAATGGCGGGTGTCGGTTTACCTGGGATCGACATGATGCTGTTGCAAGACCATGCCACCGCCATCGCCAATGGAGCGGACAAGCTCGAAGCAGCGGTCATCACGCAATTTGCCCGCAAATACTATGGCATTTTGGTTGAGCAAGAAGACCCAACGAAACGACTGGCAATGATCAAGGAATTTCTCGCGCGATCCATGAAAGAAAAAGCCTTAGTCGACAAATACAAGATGAATCAGGGCTCAATGGCGTTAGAGAACGCCGACAAAGACTTTATGCGCGAATTATTGCGCGCTGATCGCAGCCAAGACTGGCGCAAGGTCAAGGTTCCAGTGTTGGTACTCAATGGCACGCTCGACCAACAAGTGCCGCTTGAAAGTGCACGCGGCATTGAACGTTCTCTGAAACAAGGTGGCAACAAACAAGTACAGCTCAAGCTTTTGCCTAAGCTGAATCACCTATTCCAAACTGCGACCACTGGCGCCGAGGGAGAATATAGCAAGATCGAGGAAACCATGGCGCACGTGGTATTTGAAAATATTTCGGCTTTCGTTCGCCGCCAATAATTCAGCATACAAGCTTCGATCTCAACCAAGCAAAACGCCAGCGCGATAAATTCGGGCTGGCGTTTTTGTATGGGAGCTTTCAATGCCGATGATCCGATGGCCCCACCACATCGCGGTAGGCATGCCAGGTCGCGTGGCCAATAATGGGCATGGCCAGCATGAAGCCAATGTTCCAAGTCATGAAGCCGATTACAACGAAGCTGACGATGATCAAGCCCCACACCATGGTCAGGGGAATATTGACAGTTAGCGCGACGATACTAATGATCATCGACGTAATTGCATCGGTATCGCGATCGAGCATCATGGGAATCGAGACCCAGCTAATCGCAAACACTAAACTGGCGAAGATAAATCCTACGCACAAATACACGAACAAGAATTCGGCGTTATCGAGCGAAAAAAGTTTGTGCAAGAAGCCTTCCACGGTCGGCATGCCTTTGTTGTAAAACAGGGCAAAAATCACCAACGATGCCCGGGCCCAAATCATCATAATCACAGCGAGCACCACGGCGAAGGTGCCGATATTGCTCCACCGTCCGCGCATAGAAAAAACACTGTTGTACATGCCTGAACGCAGATTCTCGATACGTCGACTAATGTCATACAAACCAAGTGCAAGCAGCGGACCAATCAATAAGAAGCCGCAAGTTAAGGCCGACAAGTATTGCGGCGCATTGGCCAAGACAAGCTTCAACACCCCGCCCATCAAGGCAAAGCAAATGCCGTAAAACAAACCTGCCATCGGCTCTGCACGAAAATCGCGCCAACCCATTTTGAGCCAATGAAACGGACGTAATGCACCTAGACGTGCAACTGGTGGAAAACTACTTTTTTGGTCGATGACCATGGTGATGTCGGGTGGCGCGCTATCGCCATCACGACCGTTGGAATTCTCGCTCATATTGTCTCCATCCTTGGCGTGCCAGCTCTCTAACTAGGCCGCCAGATAATCTGTTTTATAAGCCATATCCTAAGGGAGACAAATTAAACAAGCAACAAACCACGAGCTGTTTTCGAGGGCTTTTTAGCTGCGATGGCTTTTTTGTGCATTTTTCGATGCGAAAACGCTGCTCATGCCCAGTTGCCGGATGCCAATTGATCGGCCGCACCGTTCAAGGCACGTGGTATCCAACACCAATGTACGGTCTCGAACTGGGCGATTAAGGCCTGTGCTTGTTCCCGCCAATCCAAAAGCAAAGCAGAGGCATTATCTTGGGTGGCCTGCACGTCATCCAGAATGACGCGACTATCACCGAATACATGCAAAACCTGTGCACCATGTTGAAGCGCAAGTTCTAAAGCGGCGATTAGCGCTTGGTACTCGGCATCAGAACTACTGCCATAGCCCAGAGATGCACTGTATTGCCACTCTTGCCCTTGGGGCGAGCGTAACAAAGCGCCGCCGCGACAAGCACCCGGATTCGGCTTAGCGGAACCATCAAACCAGACATTCCATTGCCCTGGACGTGCCGCCTTATGCGCTTGCTTGGCTCGATATTTTTGCAGGGATTGTTCTTGTTTCTGGTTCCGCAATTGACGAAGCCGTTCGGCTTCAAGCGCACGTTGATCAAATAAGGCAGTGAGACTTAGCGCTTGTTGGTCGGCCTGTCCTTGCAGAATCTCAAGCAAAGCGCTGTCCACTGCACCTGCATCAGGAATGGCATGACCGACTCGTTTCGCAGCGGCACGCCATTCTTTTTTTGTGCAAAGTGTGCGCCATTGGGGATGAGGCATAAAACAAATGGTTCAGCTGATTAGGAAGATCCGTATTGTACGCCTCACTTGACTAAGACAAAGCAAAACAAACGCTGGCGTCCTTGTTGCCACCGTGACGCGCATTTGTACGGACTTCGGCAACGCATTTAACTAGCCCAACTTTGCATAGGCCCTCAACCGACACTAAGTTATCAAAATACTCTCATATATTTGATCAGCATATAAGCAAATAAATTCTATGTAGTTTGTTATATAAAGCCTCGCCTTTAAGATGCCTGCTACTTTGCACGAGGCTCTATGACACTCACCTACATTATTTCTGGATTCGCTGTTGGCACACTAGTTGGCCTCACTGGTGTGGGTGGCGGCTCTTTGATGACGCCTTTGCTAACGCTCATATTCGGTGTGACGCCTTCGGTTGCGGTTGGTACCGATCTCGCATTTGCTTCGATTACCAAGTCTGCTGGGACGTTCACCCATCGTTTGCGTGGCACGGTTGAATGGCATGTGGTACGCCTTTTGTGCTTTGGCGCCCTGCCCGCAGCCTTGTTAGCGACGTGGGGCTTGAAACATTTTGGTGCCTTGGACAAAGAAATTGGCCAGATTATTCGCTATTCGATCGCTGGTTCTGTGTTCCTGACGGTGATCGCGATTCTTTACCGTAGCAAATTATTAGCCTGGATTAATGCCCACCCCGAACGACAACTACAAGGCACGCGCCTTGCGGCAGCGACGATTACGGCGGGTGCCATCCTCGGAGTCTTGGTGACGATTTCGTCGATCGGTGCAGGAGCGATTGGCGCCACGATCTTAGTCTTGCTCTATCCGAAAATGCCGGCAGCCCATGTGGCTGGAACCGACATCGCCTACGCCGTACCTTTGACAGCGATCGCCGCGTTTGGTCATTGGTATCTCGGTTCCATCGATTGGGTTTTACTAGGCTCGCTCTTAATTGGCTCATTACCTGGCATCACTTTAGGCTCGCTCGCAGCGAAAGCGGTACCAGAAAAACTCTTACGCGGAATCCTTGCTACGACCCTCACTCTCGTGGCTTGCAAGCTGGTGATGTAAGTCTTACCGCACTCCGCTTTTTCTCTCACTTTTACACATTTTATTTTTCAGGGTTCGAAGATGTATCGTTACGATCAGTATGACCATCAAATCGTGCAAGAACGTGTGGCACAGTTCCGTGACCAAGTGCGCCGTCGTATCGCCAACGAATTGACGGAAGATGAATTCCGTATCTTGCGTTTGCAAAATGGTTTATACATGCAGCGTCACGCCTACATGCTGCGCGTCGCCGTGCCTTACGGTTTGTTGTCTTCAACTCAAATACGTAAGTTCGCTTTCATCGCTCGCAAATATGATCGCGGTTATGGTCACTTCACGACCCGTCAAAACATCCAATACAACTGGATCAATCTCGAAGATACACCAGATATTTTGGCAGAATTAGCCAGCGTCGAAATGCACGCGATTCAGACTTCAGGTAACTGCATGCGCAATATTACCTCTGATGAATTCGCGGGTATCGCCGCTGACGAGATCATTGATCCGCGTCCGTATGCCGAAATCTTGCGTCAATGGACCACCTTCCATCCTGAGTTCGCTTATTTGCCACGCAAGTTCAAAATCGCCATCAATGGCGCGAAAGAAGATCGCGCGGCGATTGCGGTGCATGACATCGGCCTCTCCGTACTGCGCGATGAAGCTGGTGAAATCGGCTTCAAAGTGATGGTCGGTGGTGGCATGGGTCGTACGCCAATTTTAGGTAGCGTGATTCGCGAGTTCCTGCCGTGGCAGCACGTGATGACTTATCTCGAAGCGATCCTTCGTATCTATAACCAATTCGGTCGCCGCGACAATATTTACAAAGCGCGTATCAAGATTTTAGTGAAAGCGATCGGCATCGAAGAATTCACGCGCCTGGTCGAAGAAGAATGGCAAGACATCAAAGATGGTCCAGGTACTTTGACCGAAGCCGAGTTAGCCCGCGTCGCTTCGTTTTTTGTTGACCCGGCTTACAAAGAGCTGCCAGCAAATGACACAGAATTTTTGCGCTTACAAACTGAAAATAAAGCCTTCGCCAATTGGGTTAAACGCAATGTGAAGCCGCACAAAAAAGCCGGCTATGCGGCGGTTGTCTTGTCTCTCAAAAAACCAGGCGTACCACCGGGTGATGCTAGCGCTGATCAACTCGATTTCATCGCCGATTTGGCGGATCGCTATAGCTTCGGCGAAGCACGCGCGACGCACGAACAAAACTTGGTCTTGGCAGACGTTGAGCAAAGTCAATTATTTGGCTTGTGGCAAGAAGCAAAAGCCCATGGTTTAGCCACACCGAATATCGGTTTATTGACCGACATGATTTGCTGCCCAGGCGGTGACTTCTGTTCTCTGGCGAATGCCAAATCGATTCCGATTGCTTTGGATATCACCGATCGCTTCAATGATCTTGACTACTTGCATGACATCGGCGAGCTCGAACTCAACATGTCCGGCTGCATTAATGCTTGTGGGCATCATCATGTAGGCAACATTGGTATTTTAGGCGTAGACAAAGATGGCAGTGAATGGTATCAAGTGTCTATCGGTGGCGCGCAAGGTAATCAATCAGCGATCGGCAAAATCATCGGCCCTTCGTTCTCTGCTGGTCAAATGCCAGAAGTGATTGAGCGCATCATTCAAGTGTATTTGCGTGAACGTAGCGAAGGTGAACGTTTTATCGACACCGCGCAACGCTTAGGCATCGCACCATTCAAAGAATATGTGTATGCGACACCGATTAAAACCATAGAGCATCACGGAGAGGATGCCGGCTCAGCAGTCGTCTACTAAAACCCGGGGAGAACAATATGCCACAAATCATTAAAGATAGAGCGGTCGTCAACGACGATTGGGAAATTCTTCAGCTATCAGAAGACGATAGCGCTGATACCGTGTTGGTACCAGAAGGCAAAGTCATCGTACCACTGAAAGTTTGGCTCTTGCAGAAGAATGCTTTGAGTGAACGCAGCGAACTCGGTGTTTGGTTTAGCAGTGATGAACAAGCCAAAGAACTGCGGCAAGACGTGCATCGCTTCAGTGTGATCGCGATTGATTTTCCGAAATTTGCCGATGGTCGCGGTTACTCCATCGCCTACAACTTGCGTACACGTCTTGGCTATGTCGGCGAACTACGTGCGATTGGTGATGTACTGCGCGATCAGCTGTTTTATATGCAGCGTGTGGGCTTCAATGCCTTCGCTGTGCGCGCCGATAAGAATATTCATGATGCTCTCAAGAGTTTGTCTGATTTTAGTGAGACCTATCAAACTTCAGTTGACCAAACTCAGCCTTTGTTCCGCCGTGCTAGTCGCGTCGGCGCTTAAGCCGCGAGAACATCAAGTCTAAAGAAAGAAGTATGCGTATGAGTAGTTCGAATCTTCAAGTCACGAGCTCTTTGGAACCCCAAGGTTTTCAAGAGCGTTTGGCCAACACCCAAAACATTCTTAAGAAAATCGCAGCGCAATTTGCGCCCGCGAGCTTGGCATCCAGCCTTGCGGCAGAAGACATGGTGTTGACCGACTTGATTTTAAAAGGCGGAATCGACACCGCACCACTCGGCATCTTTTCTTTGGAAACGGGTCGTTTGCATCGCGAAACTTTGGACATGCTCGACACCATTCAAACGCACTACGGCTACACGGTAGAGGTCTATCGCCCCCAGGCCGAGGCAGTGGAAGGCTATGTCGCGCAATATGGTTTAAATGGTTTTTACGAAAGCGTGGAAGCCCGTAAAGAGTGCTGCCGTGTGCGTAAGGTTGAGCCTTTGGGGCGTGCATTACAAGGCAAACGTGCATGGATTACCGGCCAACGCCGTGCACAATCGAGTACGCGTGCGGAACTGGCTGTTCAAGAGCACGACGCCGCGCATGGCATAGAAAAATTCAATCCTCTCGCCGATTGGTCTGAGGAAGATGTTTGGTATTACTTGCGTCATTATCAGGTCCCTTACAACGCCTTGCACGATAAAGGCTACCCATCCATCGGCTGCGAACCCTGCACCCGCGCCGTTCAAGCCGGTGAAGATGTACGCGCTGGTCGTTGGTGGTGGGAAAATCCAGAGTCTAAAGAGTGTGGATTACATGTGGTCGATGGCAAGCTGATCCGCATAAAACAGATTAGCTGAGCAAGTCTCTTAAGTTTGACTGTTGCCTGAAATCACACATAGCAAGACAGCCAAGAACAAACAAATTATTAGATCGTTTTAGAAAAAACCGAGGTAAGTATGAACGCCGTAGCAGAAAAACATTTCATCGACGCCGCCAGCAATCGGCATCTCGATTGGTTAGAGTCGGAAGCGATACACATCATGCGTGAAGTGGCCGCTGAATGTACCAATCCCGCTTTGCTATTCTCTGGCGGTAAAGACTCTATCGTCTTGCTACGCATTGCTGAGAAAGCTTTCCGCCCCGGCAAATTTCCTTTCCCATTAGTGCATGTCGACACTGGCCACAACTTTCCAGAGGTGATCGTCTTTCGCGACAAACGCGTCGCCGAACTCGGTGAACGTTTGATCGTCGGTTCCGTCGAAGCTTCGATCAAACGCGGCACGGTCCGTTTGCGCAATCCACAAACCGATTCGCGTAACGCGGCACAAGCAGTGACTTTACTCGAGACGATTGCCGAACATCAGTTCGATGCCTGTATTGGTGGTGCCCGTCGCGATGAAGAAAAAGCACGTGCCAAAGAACGTATCTTTTCCTTCCGCGATGAATTTGGTCAATGGAATCCAAAAGCCCAACGCCCTGAACTGTGGGATTTGTATAACACCCGCGTTCATCCTGGCGAAAACATGCGTGTATTCCCGATTTCGAACTGGACCGAACTCGATGTCTGGCAATACATCGCACGTGAAGGCTTGGAATTGCCATCGATTTATTTCGCCCATGAACGTGAAGTGATTCCACGCAATGGTTTATTCGTGCCTTTGACTGAACTCACACCGCCACGTGCTGGCGAAGTCGTTGAAAAACGTATCGTCCGTTTCCGTACCGTTGGCGACATCTCTTGCACTTGCCCGGTCGCTTCCGACGCCGCGACAGTCGAAGCAATTATCGAAGAAACAGCAGTGACCCAGATCACCGAACGTGGCGCAACACGGATGGATGATCAAACATCGGAATCATCGATGGAGAAACGTAAGAAGGAAGGATATTTCTAATGAGTACGCAAGTTACCACAATCGCCACCGCCGAACACAAACAATCCGGCTCTCAGCAAGCCGAACGCGGTCTGTTGCGCTTCATTACTGCGGGTTCTGTCGATGATGGCAAAAGTACTTTAATTGGTCGTTTGCTGTTCGATAGCAAAGGCATTTTTGCTGATCAACTCAATGCCATCTCTAAAGCGAAGCACAAACGCACTGTCGGTGACACCATCGATTTGTCTTTGTTGACCGATGGCTTGGAAGCAGAACGCGAGCAAGGCATCACGATCGACGTTGCTTACCGCTATTTCGCGACGCCAAAACGCAAATTCATCATTGCCGATACGCCGGGGCACGAACAGTACACGCGCAATATGGTAACCGGTGCATCAACCGCCGATGCCGTCATTATTTTGATCGACGTTTCTAAAGTTAAACTCGGTGACGATGGCAGCGTAGAACTGCTGACGCAAACCAAACGCCATTCCACCATCGCCCACTTGCTGCAAATCGAACATGTGATCGTGGCCGTCAATAAGATGGACTTGGTCAACTACGATCAAAGCGTGTATGACCGTATCGTTGCTGCTTATCAGAGCTTTGCACAACAACTGGGCCTCAAAGATGTACGTCCGATTCCTTTGTCCGCCTTGGCCGGTGATAACGTCGTGGTCAAAGGTGATCATTTATCGTGGTACCAAGGCCCGACCTTGATCGAATTATTGGAGTCGCTCAGCGTTTATGATGAGAGTCATGATGAGGCATTCCGTTTTCCTGTACAGTTGGTGGCGCGCCACAATGGTCATGAAGCGAATGACTTCCGCGGTTATATGGGCCGGGTTGAAGCGGGGTCGATTAGCATTGGCGACCAAATCGTGGTGCAGCCGTCTGGCCAAACAGCAACCGTCAAAGATATTCAAACACTCGCCGGCTCTCAAACAACCGCGAGCGTTGGTCAATCAGTAACGATCTTGCTCAATGAGTATGTTGATATTTCGCGCGGCGACATGTTGGCTAGCGCCGATAAACCAGCGACGATTTTGAAACAAGTGGAAGCCGATATCTGCTGGTTATCAGAAGAAGCGGTCGACCTGCGTCGTAAATATTGGCTCAAGCATACGACACGCCAAGTCGCAGCACGTGTTGCATCTATCGATACGCTGCTCGATATCAATACCCAAGAACGCCGTACAACTGATACACTGAAGTTGAACGACATCGCTCGCGTCAAAATCAATGTGCAGCAGGCGCTTGCCGCCGACGCGTATGACCACAATCGCAGCACCGGCGCATTCATTCTGATCGACGAAGTCACCCATCAAACTGTGGCTGCGGGAATGATACGCCTTGGATAATACGACATCGATCAACACACCTCATCAAACAAGCAGCAGCCTGGGCAAAGTCTACTTAATTGGCGCAGGCCCCGGCGCTGCTGATCTGATCACCGTCCGCGGTGCTCGTCTTTTAGCGCAAGCCGATATCGTCTTGCACGACGCCCTCGTCACCGCCGAGATGTTAGAGCTTTGTCCACAAGCGATAAAAATCTCAGTTGGCAAACGCAGTGGTCAACGCTCGGCTGCACAAGAACACATCAATCAACAATTGGTCGAAGCCGCCCAACATCATCGCCTCGTGATACGGCTAAAAGGCGGCGACCCAATGTTGTTCGGCCGTGCCGATGAAGAGATGCGCGCCCTAGAAAACGCGGGAGTCGCGTTTGAAATCGTACCTGGTATTACGACTGCGATGGCCGCCGCTTCCAGCGTTCAATTGCCTTTAACCAAACGCGGTGTGGCGCGTAGCGTGGCCTTATTCACCTCGAGCACGGCACCACATGAAAGCGCGGAAACGCGCATCCCCGACTGCGACACCTTGATTCAATACATGGGCGGACGCGAAGCGATGTTGACCGCCGAACGCATGCTCGCCAAAGGTTTCCCGGAAAGCCATCCCGTGGTGATTGTAGAAAGCTGCTCGCGCCCAGAGGAAAAACAACTCCACATCACTTTAAAAGAATTAGCACTCGGCCTCCCCGCTTGTGAAGGCCCTGTATTGGTGATGATGGGCGAAGCCATGCGACGACGCGACACTCCTTGAAATCAACGAACATGCAGCTTGCCGCGTGAGCGATTTTCGTCAATAATCGAAGCAATACCATCGTTGGATGTGCGATCAATTTAGCGTCGCTGCATGGTTAATGTATGCTCCACGATTTTGTCCATGATTTTGCTGCACTGCTTCGTAAGGCAGGTTTTCATGCGTACCAATTTCTTCAGTTTTAAGTCGCGACAACAGGCAAAACTAGCGAATTTGCTTTCTGCGAGATTTCAACGACGCCGCATTCTCTGCATGGCATCGCTGACACTCGGCCTAGCACTTCTTTCACATCCGCTTGCCGCATTGGCCGACTCTGGCAGCATTCTCTATCAATTACCTTACCAATGGGTGAATGACAATGGGCAAGCCACGCGCCTTCAATACTTTAAGGGCAAACCCAGCATATTGGTGATGTCTTACGGCGCTTGCAAGAAAGTTTGTTCAACGAGTTTGATGCGCATGGAACAAATGCAAACCCTACTCGACCAAAATAAAATCGAAGCGAATTTTGTGATTGTTGGACTCGACCCTGTAAATGACAGGCCGGAAGATTGGCGTTCATACCGACAACTACGCAAGCTCGAGCGCAGTAATTGGTATTTTCTATCGGGCAGCGCAGCCGACATCAAGAGCTTAGCGGCGCAACTCGGCGTGAACTATTGGGTGTATCACGATCATATCATGCATGATTTTGTTATCACGCTATTGGATAAGGATGGCAACACGATGCGTCGCATGCTCAATGGTGGCGAAAAGTTAGAGCAATTCTTGCAGCCTATCTTGAGCTCTACCGCCGCTGTCAGCGCAAACAACGCGCAAACATCGCCCACCAAAGTCCCACATTAAGTTTGATAGCAATGATTGCAGCGTCAACTAAAACATCAATGCCCTAACAGGCGCATCTCGTTTTTTTCAAGCTTAAAGATTTGAATTTCCTGGACCAATTCATTGGCCAGATTATCAAGCACTGCCGCCGACGCAGATGTTTGCTCAACCAATGCTGAGTTCGCTTGCGTCATCGCGTCGAGTTCTTGCAAAACTGACTCCACATCTTTTACACCAATCGATTGCTCGCGCGCACTGGCGCTGATCTCGACTAAGAGTTGATTAATATCTTGGGCGGAGCGTACGACTTTTTCGATCGCATCCCCGGCGTTTTTCACAATCGTATTACCACCTTCGACTCGCTCAACACTTTCCGTAATCAGCTTTTTGATTTCTTTCGCGGCTTCCGCCGAACGATGCGCCAAAGCTCGCACTTCAGAGGCAACGACGGCAAAACCGCGACCTGCCTCACCCGCCCTAGCAGCCTCGACCGCGGCATTCAAAGCCAAGATATTGGTTTGGAAGGCAATGCCATCGATCACGCTAATGATATCGCCGATCTTGTTCGAGGAATCGCGTATGCCTTCCATGGTCGTCACCATTTCCGCAATCACTTCACCACCATGGGTCGCCAAGCTTGTGTTTTCACGTGCCAATTTGGTCGCCTGTTCAGCGTTATCAGCGGTTGATTGCACGGTGCTCGAGATTTCCACCATGGTTGACGCCGTCTCTTGCAAACGATTCTGGGTCTGCACCGTGCGGGTCGACATATCCATCGACCCTTGCGCGACCTCGGCGCTATTACCCTTAATTTCTGTCGCACTAGTACGCATCAGTCCGCAAATCTTCAGCAAAGACTCTTGCATGATGGCCATCGACCTCATCAACTCAGTCACTTCATCATGACCTTTTGGAGAAATCTCATTCGTCAAATCACCATTCGCCATCGCGTCAAGATAAGTTCCTACATGACGCAAGCCAGACTCCATCACGCGATAAAAAGAAATGAACATGTACAAAGCACACATCAATGACAGTGCCACCAAGGACATGGTGATATACAGTTCACGCTTCAATTTCCCTACACGTTGCGCCAGCAAATTATCAAGCTGCTGCAAAGCATAGTCTTGAATTTTGCTCAAACCTGAAATGATTTGCGCTCCTTGTTTGGAAATCGCATCAGCTCGAGCAGCACCACCTTTACCCACATCATCACCGGCCGTTTCTCTAAATTTCTTTAATTGCGTATGCAGTTCGTCGAGCTTCATTTGCTCTTTATACTCTGGATGTGCGCCCACGATTTTTTCTACTTCTTGATCAAAGCCTTCCAGTAGGCTCTCGATCAAGCCTTCTTCTTGTGCGAGTTCAATCGCAGCGACTTCACCATCCTTTTCTGTTTGCGCGACGGTACTGGCGATCGCCGACATTTTCGAGGTAGCTTCAAGCAACTTCGGCGCAATATTGGTACTGAGATCCATCAAATAATAGGTGTCGAATTCTGGATCCAGCGTCAGTCCACTGATATCCGCCACATGCGAAGTCAGCTTACTCACTTGATGATTTAATTTACTATGGGTGGAGAATACTTTAAACAGTCCTTGGGAGGATGGCGCCGCGTTATTGAGCAAGGTTTCAAGTTCTTGGCTGGCTTTGCTTATTCTTTCATCTTGTTGCAGTGCTCCTGTCGCAGCTTTAATGCTATTGATTTTCGAAACCACGGTATTCTTCGCAGTTGTCACGTCGGCGCTGCCGGTTCCGCTCGCTAGCTCCAATAACACCAAACGACGATACTCTTGGGTTGCTCGATTCAAGTCAACAAAATGCTGAATCAAGCGAAATCCTTCTTGTTCACTCTGGGTCGCCTGAATTGCCTCCTGCTTGGTTTGCAGAAAAGACCACAGCAACACAATAATCGGCGTTAGAAATGCGACAGAAATGAGACTTGCTTTCGTCTTAAACCGTATATTCCGGAATAAATTCACACCAGGTCGCATGATCCATGGTTGGCTCGTCATATTTTTTTTCATTTGGGGTGTAGGTTATGATTTTTGTTAAACCATTTCAGCCATAATCAAAACGCTGATCACAGAAATCGGATCAGCGTTTACAACATCAAAATACCGTTAGAATTTGTGAACCACTTTCACATCATCACTCGCCTTCGAGACATAACCAACTGCTCCCGGGTTCGACTTAACAAAGGCGATCACTTCTGCATCTGTGTTTTTCACTGCGGGAGGGTTAAGTCCTTCACGAAAGCCTTTCTTGGCCCAAATGGAGGAATACTTCGCGCTATCTACCTTCACCACTTTTTCGAGAAAATCTTTCTGTAAGCTGGCGTTGTCAACCGGCACAAGTTTGGTGCTACCTTCAACTTGTTTATCGCCAACATAGACATCACGCGCATCACTAGAAGACAGACTAATTCCCTTATTGCAGATCAAAATCAGATCACCAGCCCAAGCATAGGACGTCATCAACATGAAACCCAAAAGTGCTACGCCACGTTTGATAGATGTTTGCATGAGCATCTCCTTAGAAGCGAACTGAGAATTGAGCTCTCGACTCGTTGTATTTGAACTCTCCACCTTGGCGTTGCTCTGCCGTTTGTCCAAATTCAAACTTGAGCGCCGAGACGGGGCTTAGGTTGTAGCGCAAACCAAATAATTGTCGGTTGTAGGTACGACCGCTCGCCAGCGCCGCGAAGTAATTATCCGTTTGATCTAATGAGGCTTTTTCAAAGCGGATATACGGCATGATCGCATCACTCATACGATAGCCGACGTGACCAAATGCCGCCCAGCTAGTGTGTGAGCCCGTGTTTCCAGAGAGGTCTTTATTATTGAAGCGATAGTACTCGCCAATCGATTCCCAATTATCGGAATCGATCGCCAAGAAAGCACCATACATATTGAACTTGGTGCGATTGCTACTACCTTCTTGCTGCACCTCTTGACAGTGTGTGAACACCGACAGTTAGACCATCAAGATCACCGCCAAAACGGTAACGCAAATTACCGCCGATCGCCTTGTTGGAGTTATCGTCTTTCCCCGCGTTAAAGTCCAAAGTCATATCACCTGCTTCACCGACGATACGACTGCCATTTCCAATGATAGCGTCATATTCCACACGACCGCCATTCACTTTCGTTGATCCACTAGCCATCACGCCAACTGTGTGCGCTGGTAGAATCCCGCCTTGATCTTCGAATGCGATCATCTTAGGTCTGAGGATAGACGGTTGCAATTGTGCGCCATGATGGTAGGCCGTATTCCAATATCCATAAGGGGTGTGGACACGTCCAGCCCAGAGCGTCAGTCCATCGCTGACGGTGTAACCAAGCTGTAGGCGCTCAAGGTCAGTAGAAACACCTTCACCCTTTTCATTAAATTCAAAGGTAAGTTCGAACAAGGACTTGATGCGATCCCCAAATTCTGGCGTCATGTAGAAATCCAGATTACCCAAGGCGAAGCCTGACTTACGACCATCGATATCTTTCGAGGTACGCACAAAACCGACGTCGGCGAAGCCATGCAGCGGCAATCCAAGCTCACGCTTTTTCACTGAGCTGTCCGCCACATTGACGATATTTTTTTCGAGCTGATCAATCCTTGCGACTTGATCTTGGGAAGTCTGAGTAGCTGACTTCACGGCTTCTTGAATCTGGACCTGTGCCTGCGTTGTCGTCGCAACTGCTTTCGAATTCGCACTGGCGTTCGTTTCCAACTGAGCTAGACGACCATTGAGTTGTTCAATCAGCGCCATACTCTTTTCGAGTTTCTTCTCTAGCTCAGCGATTTTCGCTTTATCACCTTTATCGGCATGCGCGGGCAAACTAAAAGCGAGGGCAAGCAACACTGCTAGTCTGGTGGGGGTAAATGTCGTACGCAAGAATCGATTCATGTCCTGTCCTCCTGTTAGACCAAAGGCCTAAGTTAACGATTTTTCAATGAAAAATTTCTTTGCCTCAACTTTTACTCTAGCCCAAATCTAAATTGCCTCTGTTTAATAAGTTCCCAGATTTAACATTTTTTAATAGTTTTCATAAATTTGTTGCTTTTAAGCATCGCAATATTCAAAACACCGGGTCATATAGCGAGACATATGAGATCTTATGAAGAAATTGGGCGACAGCCAATTCGACTTTTACGCATCCTTAATTTGCAATGAGAATCTCATGATATTTTTCGAATGGAATCAAACTCTTAGCGTCGCTGATCCGATTATCGACGATGATCATCAAACCTTGATTCGATTGGTCAATCAGTTTGGAGTCGCCGCGTCAGAAAAGCGAGACCATTCCGAATTAGAGAAAACGCTTCTGACACTCATCGAATATACGCAAACTCATTTCCTACGCGAAGAGAACTTGATGGCCTCGATTAGCTACCCGAAATTGAAAGCTCATCAAGACCAACATAGGAAATTGATGGCACGCGTGCTCGATCTTAAACGCGAATTGGAAGAGGGGCGTCGCTCAATTGCGATAGAAACCGCTGAGCTGTTGCGATTCTGGCTGACCTCACACATCTTACTCAGCGATAAAGAGTTAGCCGACGCCATAAAACACGCGAGCACTGGAGCCAAGTAAACTCAAGTGTAGATTGAGCTTAGGGATGAATTAGCCTGCCACCCGCAGACAATAATCGCCAATCGCTTGTAAGACTAAATCATCCTCGCCGGCAGCCTCTGCTTGGCTGATGTTCAGGCTCGGATATTTACGGCGAATTTCTTCGATCATCAAAGGAAGGTCGCGCATGACATGCCCACCCTGCCCTAGAAAAATCGGCACCAAGCTTATCTGCGAGATTCCGGCCAATACCAATTGATCGGCAAGATCGGGCAGACTCGGTGTCATAAATTCGAGGAAAGCGAGTTCGATTCTTCGCTCTGGGCTGCGCTCTTGTAGGAGTGTTTGCAAACGTCGAAAAGGTTTCGCCCATGCCTCGGCGCGAGCACCATGAGCAAACAAAATGATCGCTGAATGGCTCATAATCTCCCGCTCTCCGTGTAAAAAAAATGCTTAATGTCGCTCGACGTAGCGCAAACCAGCTAGCGCCAATAAGGAAAAGATAAAGCTCGGGAACAAAGCCGTCAAAAACGGCGGCCAAGTATTGATCAAGCCTAGATGGGAAAACAAACTATTTACCAAATAGAACACCATTCCAAGCATGATGCCGCTGAAAATACGCAAGCTAATCCCACCATCACGCGCATGCAAGTAGGCAAACGGTAGAGCCAAGCCCATCATCACTAGAATAGATATTGGGTAAGTTAGCTTCTTCCAAAACGCCATATCGTAACGCTTGGTTGATTGCTTATTGTCAGCCAAATGTTGGGTGTACGACGATAATTCGTAGGCGGACATGCGGTCCGGTTCGATAAATAAAACCGCCAGAATATTAGGAGTAATCTCAGAGATCAACTCTTTGCTCTCATAATGCTGGGTCTTCGATTCGAGTATATCTTCACTAGCGATGTTCTTCGGGAAGCTGGTTTCAACGACATTATTCAGTTTCCAGACGTGAGAACGGACATACTCACCGCTTTCAGCATTGATCTGGCGCAGTAATTGAAATTGCTTATCAAACTCATAGATCTTCACGCCCAAGAGTTGCCGCGTTTGTGTGACTTTGTGTACGTTCAAAAAGCGGACTCCTTGAACTTCACCATTCAGACCTTCGGCGCGAATCACGTCTTTGGTCCACATGCCACTACGAAATTCTTGCGTCAATGGCCCCCCTTGCGCTTCGGCTTTGATGGTCTTCGCGAGTTTCTCGGTTTTAGGCGCGACGATCTCACCCAAGACAAATGTCAGCACGATAAACACACCAGCAATGCGCATCAAGATCTGCGCAGCCTTCCAGGAGGACATACTGGCGGCGCGCATAATTGTGAATTCAGAATTCGCTGCAAACTGCGCAAGCACGTAAATACTACCAATCAACACCGCGATAGGCATCAGGTCATATGCCTTACCGGGGAGACTCAATCCAATCACCATCAAGGCGTGTTGAACCCGATAACCATCTTTGGTCACTGCACCGATTTCTGACATGAGATCAAAAAACGAAGTTAGCAATAACAAAGCAACCAAGACGAAACCGACAGCACGGAAAATTTCTTGGCCAAAATAGCGGCGCAGAACACTCATGCCGTGCCCTCCCCTGCTTCTGGCAGGCTCGGATCGCAACGCCGCTCTGAACGGAAACAGGCTTTAAAGCGCGACCACAGGCCACTCGGATGCATACGGCTATTGAGCTTCAAGCGCCACATAAAGAAGATCACGATCAAACAAACGACCAAGGCATGCATAGGCCAAGTCGCTTTCCAGAAACTGAGACGTCCATTAACCACCGACAGCTGCAGCATATTGAGCATGGTGATATTGATGGACACGAATAATAAGGCGGCAATCAAATTGGCGGATCGACCAACCCGAGGATTGACGAAACCGAGAGGTATCGCCAACAGCATCAACAACAAGCCCATAAAAGGCAGCGACACACGCCACAAAAGTTCGCCGTCGCGTAAGGGTGTAGGATTCTCAATCAAACTCATGAAAGGCAAAGCCTTGGCATTTCGATTGTCGGCGTCGAGCGGGCTTTGGGTCGACAATAGCACTGCATATTTTTCAAACTGCATCATCTGAAAGTCGCCTTCGGTCGGCAAACCATCGTAACGACGGCCTTGGCTCATCACCAAAAAACGATCGCCATGTTGATCGATTTCGATTTTGCCTTCGCGAGCGACAATCACACTAGTGCGCCCATCTTTCTCGGTGCTGGTAAAAATATTCTGCACTTTGGTCAGATCACCGGACACTTCTTCAACAAACGATACACGACCACCGCCGCGTGACTCTTGAAACTTGCCGGGCGAAACCTTCGAAATATCTTCGCGCTTTTCATAGCGATTACGCACTTCGAGTTTTTGTTCATTGGCCCAAGGCGACACCACCATACTCAGCGCACCGACCACGATCATGAGCGGAATAGCAATACTGAGAACGGGTTTGATCCAGCGCGTGAGACTCAGACCGGAGGCAAACCACACCACCATTTCGGACTCTTGATAAGCCCGTGTGATGACGAGTAAAACCGAGATAAATCCGGTCAAAATCAATAAGATAGGGAAATAGTCGAGCGAGGTAAAACCGATCAAGACGAGTACGTCACGTGATCCCACTTTACCGCCAGCGGCTTCGCCAAGAATGCGGATCAACATGAAGGTCACAGTGATGGTGAATAACACTGTGAAGACCGCGCCGGCCGCACTAAGTATTTCTCGCCTAAGCGCACGTTCAAAAATCATAAAAATATAAGTGGTTATATCGGCGTTATAAGAGCGCTATAATAGACGTTTTTCACCAAAATCGCGCAACCGCGCAGCATTCTGGCCACAAGCCTGTGCGAGGTAGCACTACATCGAGTCGGCAAGATGCTGTACTCTATGTATGAGATCGATGAATGAAAACGATGCACTTTTTGTTATTCAAACGTGAAGTGGCATCTTTCAAGCATCGCAAGTCTGATCAACAATAAGGCAAATTGAGGCAACTCTACAGCGACAACAAGGAGCAAGACGTGGACTTTATCATAAAATCACTAGACGCCAAAAGCGCACACAACACTATCAAGACCGGATGCCTCGTGGTTGGCGTCTTCGAAAATAAGAAATTGTCCGCAGCTGCAACTGCCCTCAATAAAAAAGGCGCGATCGATGCTGCCTTAAAATCGGGCGACATTACTGGCAAAGCTGGTTCTTCCTTGCTCTTGCGTGGTTTGCCAGAGGTGACGGCTGAACGCGTGTTGTTGGTCGGTTTGGGTGACGATCCTAATAAAGTGAGCGAGAAGTCTTTCAGTGCTGCGGTCCAAACTGCGGCGCGCAACCTCAATGGCCTCGGGGCCTCTGAAGTGACGCTCGCCTTACCAGCGGTTGATGGCCGCAATACCGCTTGGGCTGTGCGTCAAATCGTCTTAGCTTTCAACGAAGTGGTGTTCCGCACCGATGCTCACAAGAGCAAGAAAGACACGATTCCAGCCAACGTCAAAAAAGTCGGCATCTTGGTTGCGAGTGCTGAAGCCAGTGCGGCGAAAACTGCTTTGGCGCAGAGCATCGCCTTGGTCAATGGTATGGAATTGACCAAAGAATTGGGCAATACACCAGCCAACTTCTGCACCCCAACGTATCTTGCGAACACAGCGAAAAAGATCGCGACCCAATTCAAAATGGGCGTAGAAATTCTCGATCGCAAACAAATTCAAGCTTTGAAGATGAATAGCTTCTTGTCGGTTTCTGCTGGCACCGACGAACCACCAAAATTCATCGTCTTGAAGCACATGGGTGGCAAAGCGAAAGACGCTCCAGTGGTGTTAGTTGGTAAAGGCATTACCTTCGACTCTGGTGGTATCTCTTTGAAACCAGGCCCAGGCATGGACGAGATGAAATACGATATGGGCGGCGCTGGCTCCGTCTTGGGAACCATGCGTGCGATCGGTGAAATGAACTTGAAACTCAATGTGATTGCAGTCATTCCGACTTGCGAAAACATGCCGTCTGGCCGCGCTACGCGCCCAGGTGATATCGTGACTTCGATGTCTGGTCAAACCATCGAGATCTTGAATACAGATGCCGAAGGTCGCTTGATATTGTGTGACGCCTTGACCTACGCAGAACGTTTCAAACCAGCAGCGGTGATCGATGTGGCAACCTTGACTGGCGCCATCATCACTTCTTTGGGCCATCACAATACCGGCTTGTTCACCCGCCACGACGACGCGCATGACAAATTGGCTGATGAGTTATTGGCAGCAGGTAAAGAAGCCAACGACACGGCATGGCGCATGCCTATCGGCGAACTGTATAACGAACAGTTGAAATCAAACTTTGCTGATATGGCCAATATTGGTGGTCCTGCAGCTGGTTCTATTACTGCAGCTTGTTTCCTCGAACGTTTCACACGTAAGTACACGTGGGCACACTTGGATATCGCTGGCACATCGTGGAAATCGGGTGCAGCAAAAGGTGCAACGGGCCGTCCAGTACCTTTGTT
>CAYWNE010000037.1:0-30482 GCA_964459555.1 uncultured Burkholderiaceae bacterium
CGCTTTGATTTTTACTTTGTTCTCTGCGTGGCTTGCCACGTTTGGGCTGGGCTGCTTCAAAGTATCGCCGAAGTGTCGGTATTGTAAAACAAAACGAAAGTGTTTTTCTACAAAAACTTCATGAAAATTGCGGGTTTTTGTAGAGTTTTTGCTCCGAAAATCGACTTTCTATCGTTTCTTGTGCCTCGCTTGAGGTCAATGCATGCGAGTGAAGACGAATTGTTGGAAGCGGATAAGCGGTTCTTGTGACCAATTTTAGAGCTGAAGCACAGTCAAAAAAATCAAAGAACCGCCATCGGAGACACTATTAGATATTGGCGTCGATGAAGGCCGTCAATTGACCTTTCGCCAAAGCGCCGACTTTTTGTGCTGCTGCTGAGCCGCCTTTGAACAAGATCAAAGTTGGGATGCCGCGAATACCAAATTGCGCTGGTACTGCTTGGTTCGCATCAACATCCATCTTAGCGATCGTGATTTTGCCTGCGTATTCTTTCGCGACTTCTTCCAAGATCGGCGCGATCATTTTGCAAGGGCCGCACCATTCTGCCCAGAAGTCTACCAAGACTGGTTTGTCGGATTTCAATACATCGGCGTCGAAAGAGGCGTCGCTTACATAAATGATATTGTCGCTCATGGTTTCTCGTTATTGTGAGGGTTAATTGATTGGTTTAGCGGAATCGAGTAAGAGGACAGAGAGACGATAGGCTCGGTGAGCTATTGTAGGTCGGGTGCCCTAGAACAGGAACTGCTGTTTTTCTAACTTATTTTGTGAATCTGGGGATGGTCTGCTAAAACACAATAGCTTCTATATGTTGGCTAGGCATTTTAGGTTTTTGACTCAATCAGCGGTAAATCATACCTTATTTTTGAAAAAGTGGCGCAGATCAGCGAATGTTGTTCAATTAAGCTCAGTAATTCATGGTGTCATCCCTGCGGAGGCAGGGATCCAGTGTCTTTAGATTTTCACGCCACGAGGTTCCCGCCTGTGCGGGAACGACAATCATTCAAATGATGCGTAACTGGGCGGCATTAACTTAGATCAGCCGTTTTTACTCGGTATTACATTGCTTTACGATAGCGGACTCAGAAAATGATCACAAGCCACGACAATCTGCCGTTTTTTGAGTGGTTGACTAGCCGCTTGACTGATAAGATAGCCAATCGACAAAATTCTGGGTTTCGGCGAACGCGATCTCAACGAAATTTGAGAGCGAGCGTAGAGCTGTCATCAGGCTCTACTACCTATTAGGACGCAGAAAAACCCAATAAGAAAGAGAATGACCGCGCGCATGGCAAAGAATCAGCATTGGATACCCGTCTCTTCGCAGTTTTGGCACCACGCCGCACAGAAGTTTTTTGAACTTGCGAACGCGAGTTTGATGATCGAAGGCGTGGCAAAAGTTCAGACCTTATCAACCCAAGCAACCCAATTAGCCCAAGCTGCTCAAGACGCGAAACGTCCACATCCAAAAACGAATATCTCACCGCAGGCGGATTTATTTGCCGACGCGCTTGGTACGCCTGATCCTACTGAGCTTGACGCGGTCACACCAACATTAACTTCAACCAGACCTTTAGACTATTCGCAATGGCGTGTGGTGGTGCCGACCTTCGAGCATGCGCAATTGCTATTGAAGGCGATGCAGCACTGTCTGGGGCAAGCTTCTTTGGGGCAAGCTTTTATTCCGCCGACGATTTTGACCATGTTCGCTTGGACGGGGCAGCAAGCACCTCTGCCCGCGAAGCCTTCTGCGCATAGCGAACGTGTGATGCGGCTCTATGCCGAGTTGCGCCAGCATGAGTGGCTGAAGCAATTATTTGGTGCTAATAGCAATACCGATTTACTGCCTTTATCGCAGACTTTGCTCGATCTCTGTGATGAATTGACACAGGCGTGGTTGCCCAAAGTCTTGGGTGACGACGGTCGTCTTCATCCAGAGAAAATGGTCGAGACCTGGCAGCAGGCATTGAATAGCCTCGCTTTGCCAGTTCAGAATTTGGTGTCCGAGGAAACGAAGTTGGTATGGACCTTGTGGCAAGGCCAACTCGACGCGCAAGATAAGTCAGTGCAAAGCTTGCAAAAGATGTTGGCGATCGCCGAAACGGCGCATGAAGATTTGGTCTGGATTGCGCCGACTCTACCGAATGAAATGGAAACAGCTTTCCTCGATGCCTATGCCAAGCCAAGGTCGGACAAAGCACAAAGACAGGTGCATTGCATCGCCATTGATTGGCATGCCGAAGCTTTGCCGCCTGCCGTCTTGAACGCTTGGCCACGGCTAGTTGATGAGAGCGCGCGTAAGTTTGAAAGCTCTTTGGTGCAAGCGACTTCGACGCCAGCTCAGAATGATTTCTCTTGGCAGCGTTTGCGTCTCTGTGATGCCAAGAATCTCGAAGATGAGGCAACGCAGGCGGCGCAGACCATCATCACTTGGCTGCAGGAGGGTAAACAAGAGATCGCCGTGATTGCGCAAGATCGCGTCGTCTCACGTCGTCTGCGTGCCTTGCTGGAACGTGCTGGTGTGCTGGTGGCCGATGAAACCGGATGGAAGTTGTCGACCACGCGGGCAGCGGCGGCACTGGCGGCTTGGTTTGAATTGGTGGCTAGCCACGCTGATACATTGGCCTTATTGGATTTTTTGAAGACGCCGTTTTTGTCGTTGTTTCAAGACGATGTGAGAGACGCCCAAGGTCAACTGCTCGCGGAAAGTGATAAAGCAGTCTTGGTGATGGAAATCGAAATTCGATTACGTCGCAAAAACGTGGTTGGCTCCTGGGACTTGATTTTGAACGCGCTGGAAGATCACCCCGCAGCCTGGCAATGGATCACAAAGCTCGCGCGCTTGGCACATAGTTACGGTGCAAGTGCTGCGGCTGGGCGTCGTCAGTTGAAAGAATGGACCTCACAGACTCTGCAATTGATGAGTGATCTTGGACTTGATCGACAATTGCAAAACGACAGCGCTGGCCAGCAGTTACTCCAAATGTTGCAAGCCTTGGGCAGTGATTGCGCCGCCATCAGTACAACTTTCAGTTTTAGCGAATGGCGAGCCTTTCTCTTGATGCAAATGGAGAATACGCCATTCACTTTCAAACATCACGATCAACGCGTGGTGATGTTGCCCTTGAATGGTGCACGTTTGCGACGCTTTGATGCGGTGTATTTGATTGGCGGCGACGCCAAACATTTACCCTCTCGACCGCAAGATACTTTGTTCTTCAGTAATGCAGTGCGGCGTGAGTGTGGCTTGCAGACGCGCGAAGCAAGGCAGTTACAGCAATTACGCGACTTGGCTGAGGTGCTGTTGACCAACGATGAAGTAGTGTTGTCGTGGCAGTCGGAACTCAATGGTGAATTCAATGCCATGAGTCCGTGGATTGAGCAAGTTGAATTGGATTTGGCGCGTCGCCAGCAAAACGCCTTGACCCAGCATCGTGTCGCTCTAGAACAAAGGCAATTAAGCAAACTGCTAGTGAAGATGCCGCAACCGACCGCACAACAGGCTTTGCCAGCGGCATTGTCGGCCAGTGGATTTGCCAGTTTGATGACTTGCCCTTATCAATTTTTTGCGAGTCGCGTATTAGGTCTCTCGGCGCTCGATGATTTGAATGACATGCCGGAAAAACGCGACTACGGCGATTGGTTGCATGCGATTTTAAAACGCTATCACGACGAGCTGCTTGTGCAGCAAATCCCATTGCAAGAAACGGGTACCGCCCGCATTGATCTGCTGACTGTAATTTCTGACGACTTCTTTAAACGCATTATGAAGAATAGCCCCGCGGCTCTGGGGTTTCGTATGCGTTGGCTGAAGGTGATTCCTGCGTATGTGGAGTGGGCCGATCAACGTGAACGCGATGGTTGGCAGTACGTTTTCGGCGAAGTGTGGGCGGAGCAAAATCTGGAATGGGAAGACGGTGCGATTTTATTGCGCGGACGCCTCGATCGAATTGATGCGCGTGTACTGGAGTCCGGCGTGACGGAATTCAGTGTGCTCGATTACAAGACCAAGAAAGCCTCCGAATTGAAGAAACGCATTGAAGGCGGCGAGGATCATCAATTGGCGTTTTATGGATTGCTGCAGCCCAGCCTTGAAAAACAGACCAAGCTTGCGCAGCCTCTGGTGATCGATCATATCGATAGTCTGGACGGAGCTTGTTATGTCGCGCTTGAGCTTGAACGCGAAAAAACGGGTGATACCGAAGCGCCGCAATACTCACGATGGAAAGACGAAGTGAAGAAGAATATACAAAGCAGTATGCGAGCGATCCAACATGGTGCGCCTTTGCCTGCACATGGTGTCGATAGCGCTTGCGCTTATTGCGAGATGCGTGGTTTGTGTCGGAAAGGAGCTTGGTGATGCAAGCGCATGATCCAACTTCTATGAATGCTGATGGCGAACAAAGTTTGGCCAAAGCCTATCAGTGTGATGGCCGTGCAGTCGACGCTATGAGCTTCACTCGCGCTGCCTGCGATCCCCAACGTTCAGTAGTGGTCGAAGCTTGTGCTGGCAGTGGAAAAACCTGGTTGCTCGTGGCTCGTATGCTGAGGTCGTTGCTGGCGGGTGCCGAACCTTCGGAGCTGTTAGCGATTACTTTTACGCGCAAAGCGGCACAAGAAATGCGCCATCGTTTGATGGAATTGCTACGTGAATTAGCCTTGGCTGATGCAGAGCAGGCCGCAAAAATCTTACGCGAACGTGGCGTGGCGGAATCAGAATTGGCCTCTTGCATTCCGCGTTCAAGGCAGTTGTATGAAGACCTGTTAAACCATCCGCAAGGCTTGTCTATGGATACCTTCCATAGCTGGTTTGGGCGCTTACTTCAATTAGCACCTTTGGCTTCGGGCGTGCCGCAGGGATTTCAGTTATTGGAAGCGACTGGGCAATTGCAGCGCGATGCGTGGCGTAGTTTGTTGGAAAGCTTAGGTTTGTCTGTGTTGTTTGAAAACTCGGATACGACCACACAAACTGAAGCACATCGTGAATCACGCAATGATCAATTTGAACTGTCAGACCTAACGCTGGACGCGGCAACAGTGCGTGCCGAGCTCTTGTATTTATTTGACGCCTTTGGCGACTATTCCAGCAAAGAATTGCTCGACGCTTTCTTGGATAAGCGCGCCGAATGGTGGGCGTATAGTTTGAACAGCGCGGACTCGATGATGGCGAGTGATGAAGCAAGTTCAAGTCGCGCTCCGCAGCAAGCCTTATTGCAGCTGCAGGATTTTTTAGGTGAAGATGCTTTCAGTGATGCACGTGTGCAGCTTTGGCGCAATGAATTGCTCTTGCGCAGAATAGGGCAGTTTGCCTTGTGGCTCGGAAAAGGTGGCGTGGCGAACCAAGAACGTGCGCTCAAAATCGAAACAGCGATCAGTACGGCGCAACAGTTGCTTGAGCAAGGCGAGACGCCTAGCCCCGAGCATTTTGCGGCACTCGCAACCGAATTCTATGACGACAAAGCCAATCCGCGTAAGAACGGCAAAGTGAAGAATTTTTTAGCAGCCTTAGCAGAGCATTTCGGTTCTGGTGTGAGTGATCCGCTCGAGGCCTTCAATGAAGAATTTAACCGCGTTGCAGCGGCAATTCGCGACTATGAGCGGCGGGCACAAGAGCTCGATGTGGTGCGCGTCAATCAAGCCTTGTTCATTGTCGGGCAAGCCTATCTCGATCAATTCCAGCGCATCAAAGCACAGCAAGGTGCACTTGATTTTTCTGATTTGGAATGGCAGGCCTATCGATTGCTGAGCCAAGAGCAGTTCGCGGCCTATTTATTAGGGCGTCTTGACTCTCGTTACAAACATATCTTGCTCGATGAATTTCAAGATACCAATCCGCTACAGTGGAGTATCGTTCGCTCATGGCTCGATGCCTATGGCGACGATCATCAACGTCCAACCGTGTTTGTGGTCGGCGACCCCAAGCAATCGATTTATCGATTCCGGCGGGCTGATCCACGTGTGTTTACTGCGGCACAAGAAATGTTGGCAGCGCAGGGTGCGCGTATTTTGAAGACAAATCAAACGCGTCGCAATGCGCCCGAAGTGGTTGAGGTCCTTAATCAAGCCATGCTCGGCAATGCGTTGTTCGCACCGCAAACCACTTTGTCAACGGCCCAAGGACAAGTTTTGCGCTTGCCGCTGATTTCTAGTGAGGAATCTGACGAAGGAGTCGCAAATGGCCTTGCAGAACCTCTAGACGGCGAGATTGCGGCAGAAGTTGAAGACCCTGCCGATATGAAGAGCAGGGCGAAGAAGAAAAAACAATCCGAACTGGCACCGATTACTTTACGTGATCCCTTGACCACGCCGGCCGAGTCGAAAGAGGATTTGAGTCGTTATCGTGAAGGTCAACAAGTCGCTGCCTTACTGCACCAGATGAAGCAAGAATCTGCGATTTCGAATCACGAGGGTAGCGACAGCTTACATTGGTCAGACGTGATGTTGTTAGTGCGTCGACGTAGCCATTTGCCAGCCTATGAACGCGCTTTGCGTGAGGCCGGTATTCCTTTCGTGTCTAATCGTCGTGGTGGATTGTTAGAGACTTTGGAGATTCAAGATCTCTTGGCTTTGCTCAATTTCTTGATGACGCCAAGCGATAATCGCGCTTTAGCGCATGTCTTGAAGTCGCCGATATTTGGTGCGAGTGACGATGATCTGCTGGACTTAGCTCAAATTGCACAAGGCACCTGGTGGCAAAAATTGCAGTACATGGCAGAACAACTTGTTGGTGATCAAGAACGCACGTTGCAGGATCAAACTCAGCATGAATCTGTGTTCGTCCGCGCACAAAGCTTGTTGCAGCAATGGATGCAAGCGGCGCACGAACTGCCAGTGCACGATGTACTCGATCAAATTTTGCATCAAGGTGATGTGCTCGCACGGTATGCGCAAAGAGCGAGCGATAGTGATCGAGCACAAGTGTTGGGCAATGTGATGGCATTCTTGGAACTCGCCCTCAACTTGGATGGTGGACGTTATCCGAGTTTGCCTAAGTTCATTGCCAGTGTGATGGAATTTGATCAAGGTGCGGAAAGTGAATCGCCTGATGAATCGAATGTGGTCAGTGGCGTTGATGCGGTACAGATTTTGACGATACACAGCGCCAAAGGCCTAGAAGCAAAGGTCGTGATCATGCTCGATTCCAATCATAGCGAAGCGAGTAAAGATAAGGTCGGGGTTCTATGTGCGTGGCCTTTGCGTGACGGCGAGGCAAAACACTTCTCGGTGTTTGGTCGCGTGAATCAACGCGGAAAAGCACGTGACGCTTTGTTCGCCTCTGAAGAACAGCAAGCGGCACAAGAAAATTTGAATCTCTTGTACGTCGCTGTCACGCGTGCCAAGCAAACTTTGGTGTTGACTGGCATCGTCAACGATAAGAAGACGGCGTTGGATGCTGAAGAAGCTGGCGTGGCGCGTGGCAGTTGGTATCAACGCTTTTTGCATTTGCCGGTGGCGCCAGCATCCATTCATCCTTCGAATCAAACTGCGGAAGTGGTGTCAGGTGTGGTCACTGCTGGTAGTGGTATTGAGAATGCAGCACAGACCTTGCAGTTTGAGGGATTTAATCCACCAGATTTGAGTTTGCCAGTGCCCGAAGCAGAGGCCCCAGCCAGTGAAGCGCAAGTGGAGGGTATCGCTTTGCACGCCTTGATGGAAAGGCTCACTCTGCCGCAACAATTCAAAATTGGCACAGATTTGGCCTCAACGATGCCGACTGCCGAAACGATTGCACAGTGGTTGCCTTGTGCCTTGTCGGTGGCAAGTAAAGTCAGGGAGCAAGCTTTGACGATCTTGCAAAGCGAAGCGCTCGCACCATTCTTTGACTCTGGTTTGCATGAGTTCTCGCGCAATGAAATGGATATTTTGTTTGCTGGCGAGTTATTGCGACTCGATCGTCTGGTAGTGTTTAAAGCGAGCGCGCAGGTTTATGCTGGCGAAGTTTGGATCTTGGATTACAAACGTAATTTATTGATATCGGAACAGATCGCTTACCAACAGCAGATGGCACAGTATCGGCAAGCCTTGGCAGCGGTTTATCCTGATCGGCATATTCGAATCGCTCTGATCTTGGTGGATGGCCGTTTGCATGAATTTGAGGCCCGCTAAGCCAGAATACGACGGTCTGTGCACGTGCATGATTTTTTCGGAAAAATCCCTTTATAATGAAGGATCTCGGCTGAGTTTCTCAAGTAGGATCTGGAGAAACGAATGCCAAGCTCTGCAACAGCTCAGCGTGGCGAGCGAATGGTGGCGACCCAACGGGAACAGGGATGGACGCTGATTCGTGCTCACAGCATTCTTTGAAAAGACTGGAAAGATGATTTCTGAATTTGAACAACTTGCCGAAAAGGTCAGCCGCTTGGCTGAATTGACGCAGACTCTGCGTCAAGAAAACGCCGCTTTGCGTCGTACCGCTGTCGATCTCGCATCGGAGAACAAAGAATTGCGTGAACGCGTACAAGAGGCGCACAGTAAAGTCGAAGCAATCTTGGCGCAATTGCCAGAGGATGATGGAAAGGATGCAGCATGAGTGAAGTGAAAACCATACAGGTCGACGTCACCATCATGGGGCTGTCCTATAAGCTATCGTGCAAAGAAGGTGAAGATAAGGCCTTGCGTGAGGCAGCTTCATTTTTGGACGCCAAGATGACCAGCATTCGTGATCAGTCGAAAGTCAAAGGCACCGATCGTATTGCCGTCATGGCGGCACTCAGCATGGCCGCTGATTTATTGGCAACCAAGACTCATGATGGCCCGATGTCAGGATTGAGCCTCGGTGAAGTAAAGCAAAAAATTCAAGCAATGAACGATGTTCTTGATCAAGCATTAACGCCGCAAGAAACTTTGTTTTAAGCTTCAGAGTTTGGTTGCATCGCGAAATGCGTTCTAACTATTTTGCGGGCACGAGTCATTAGATAAAACAATCGAATGACACGAAAAAACAGATGAGTTTTTTTGGGGAAAGTAGTAAACTACGCACTCCTACCGTGTTCGCCAGGCCATATATTCCTTGAACCATTTATGTGCATAGGCTGAGGAAATTGTTCAATGGCGTGAGCGTCGCTTATGTCCGATGAACCCGATTTGAACTGACCTTGGCCAACTTGAACCGCCAGGTTCAGGATGCCGGCCAGCGGCATAGGTGGGGCCTTATTCCAGAAGAAGCACTTGTCGTGAAAGCGACGAGTGCTTTTTTGTTTGTACTTTCATTTGTAATCGCATTCGGATGTAGTAGTGCGTTGGGGGAGCGAGATGCCAGTCGTTGCCATCAAAGAGACTCCTGCACAACTGTAGCGAGCGGCCGAAGTTTGAGTTGAGAAGCGCACCTGTGCTAGAGCACAGCAAGCATCGCAGACTCAAAATTCGGTCGCGTAGTAAGTTGTGCAGAGGTCTCTCAAAGCGCAGGCAGCTTAGTCTACAATCACAAGCCATGAATTATCTCGCCCACATCTACTTAGCACGGCAAAGTGCAGACGCGCAGTTTGGGGCTTTGCTCGGTGATTTTTTGAAGCCGGGGCAAGATCAACACCTGTCACTCGAAACCCAGCTTGAGATTCGTCTACATCGCAAGATAGATAGTTTTACGGATCAACATCCGCTGAACTTCGAAGCGAGGGCCTTGTTCGCGGATGGACGCCGACGCTATGCGGGCATCGTCTTAGATGTTTTTTATGATCACGTTTTAGCGAAACATTGGCAGCAATGGACGTCCATTGCGTTTGATGATTTCGTTGATGATTTCTATCGCGACTTATTGGCCCGTTCGGAATGGTTTCCCGAAAGCTTGCAGTATGCGGCGCCGCGCATGGCACAGCAAGATTGGATACGCGCCTATCAATCAATTCAGGGCGTAGAACTCACCATTCATCGGATGTCTGGTCGTTTAAGTCGCAATGCACATTTACTACGTGATTGTTTGATTGACCTTGAGCAGCACTACGATCAGCTCACTTCTTACTTTTTTGATTTTTTCCCACAGCTCGAAGCTTACGTGATCGCTGAGCGTCGTCATTTGCAAGCCGCAATGGCAGCGAATCTGTAGTGTTTTTCGTACGCCTATTCGGCTGATTTACGCCAGCTAACTTGCATGCTCTGCGCGTCAAAGCGATTTCGGCTACACTCTTTGCTTAACTATACCGAACCGCACTTGAGGAGGATCTGATACTCACGGGTGCGTGGTTTGGAGCTCATCCCGCGGAATTCCTATGACAACATCGTCTCCAATGCAGCCAGTTTCTACTCTGACTGCTCCTGATCTGAAAACTGTTTTATTGGCAACTGGCTGTGTGTTGACGCTGGCGATGGGCGTGCGACATGGTTTTGGTTTTTGGTTGCAGCCGATCTCACTTAGCAATGGTTGGACGCGCGAAACGTTTTCGATGGCAATTGCTGTCCAAAATTTGATGTGGGGTGTATTCGGCCCGTTCGCAGGCATCGCTGCGGATAAATTGGGAACGGCCAAGGTCATCGTGCTGGGAGCGGTGTTGTACGCACTCGGTTTGGCGTGGATGGCCTTAGTGACCCAACCCGTATTATTTGTGCTCGGCTCTGGTTTGCTGATTGGTGGTGCTTTGGCTTGCACTACCTTCGGTGCAGTCAGCGGCATCATTGGCCGAACAGCGCCGGAAGCGAAACGCTCATGGGCCTTCGGTATGTCGTCAGCTGCAAGTTCATTTGGGCAGTTTGTGATGATGCCAGTCGATCAGCAATTGATTCAACATGCGGGATGGCAAACGGCACTCTATGTTTTATCGGCGGTGATTTTGATTGTGATGTTGCCGATGGCGTGGAGGCTGCGTGAACCCAAGTTGCAAGCGGCGACAGGGCCACAGCAAAGCACAATGGAAGCGGTGCGTGAGGCTTTCAGTCATAAGCCCTTTTTGCTTTTATTGTCGGGTTACTTTGTCTGCGGCTTTCAACTCGTGTTCATCGGTGTGAACATGCCAGCCTACCTGAAGGATAAGGGCATCGTGGATCCTTCAATTGCAGTGATTGCTTTGTCTTTAATCGGTTTGTTTAATATCTTCGGATCGTATTACGCCGGCAAATTGGGCGGACTGTTCCCGAAACGCTATTTGCTCTCATCGATTTATCTTTCACGCAGTATCGTCATCGCCTTATTCATTTTGGCACCATTATCGCCATACAGCGTCTATGTGTTTGCGGCGGCAATGGGCTTGTTATGGTTGTCCACCGTGCCGCTCACCAACGGTGTGATCGCCGGGATCTTTGGCGTGAAGTATTTATCGATGCTGTCGGGCTTCGTCTTCTTCTCGCACCAATTAGGCAGCTTCATCGGCGCCTGGCTCGGTGGTTACATGTACACCAAGAATGGCAACTATGATGCTGTCTGGTTAATCGTGATTGGCTTGGGCTTATTCGCAACGGTGATTAATTTACCGATCGATGAAAGCGCAATTGAACGCGCGCCGCAAAAGCCTGCTTTGGCCAGCTAAAGCCTCGGCTTCTCAAGAAGAGTTCATCGATGCGTGCTCCCAAATCCTACAAGTCGCTGATTCTTTGGTTAGGCCTAGTGGTCCTTACTGCACTCGCTCTGTGGGCCTATTTTCAGCCTGGATTTGTAATGGATTTGGCCAACAAGTATGTGTTTTGTTGAATGGAGTTTTATGCGGTTTCCGAAGAATGAAAGAGATCACTTTGGTTTTTTCTCGTTAGCTGGTTCTAGTTCAACAAATCGATCTATCAGCGCCATCATTGTTTTTGCGGCATACGCCTGAGGCATATGTTCGGCCGCTGCGCTCGCGAGCTGGAAACTGCCTTCCATGGCCGATAATATGCTTGCCGCTACTCGTCGGGCTGAATGAACGCGTTTGCCGCGTTCTTGCAAGTAGTCGACGATCAAACCTTCCACGAGCTTGAGTTCTTGAGAAATTGCATTGGCATATAGGGCACGTACTTCTTCTTGTTTGATGGCCTCAGCACCGATCATAACCCAAGCGGCGACGGTCGCAGGGCTTTCGCCACTACCTTTTGCTAAGCGCGCGTTGACGTAGGCAAGCATACGTTCGCGTGGTGAATGGGCTTTTTCTAAGAGTGCAGTAAAGCGTGCTTCGAAGACAGCTCTTAGTTCCGCAATAAGTTCGATGAGAATTTCGGCTTTATTTTTGAAATGGTAGTGAATCAGGCCAGGGCTGAGATGTGCTTCGTGCGCGATATTTTGAATGCTAGCGCGCTCATACCCTTGGCTCGCTAGCAGACGCAGCAATGCGGAGGTGATTTCTTTTCGACGTTGTTCGGTGTTTGATTTGCGCGACATGCCGTGTTTACCTCATTCTTTCTGAATGCCGTTGTCTGAACTACTTTGAATGCGATATGTGATTTATTTTGGTTAGTCAACCAAATTATACTTGTGAAAGCTGGTAGATGTAGTCTATAGTTTTAATATTGGTTGTTCGACCAATATTAAATTGTTTTCTGCACACAAGGAAAGTTTGTGAACAATCGTCCAATACGTCTGCTGGAGTTGAGCGGTCCTATCGCGAGTGGTAAGTCGACGGTCCGTCAGATGTTTGAATCCTTTGGCGTGTGCTGTTTAGAAATTGACGCAGTCATACGAGGTATGCATCAAGATCCTGAACATCCTGCGCTTTTGGCGTTGGCAAAGCAGTTTCCCCAGCTGATTGATGCACATGGCAAACTGAGACGAGGTAGCTTAGTGAATTATTTTTCTCACCATCCGAAAGATAATCACATCCTTAAAAGTATTTTTCTCCCATATTTATATGACTATGTTCAAAGCTGGATGCAACAACATCGCTGGGACGCTGAAGTGCCTTTTGTCGTGTGCGAGTCGGCAATTGATCTACGTGCTAGCGTGCAGACGCTGCCAGACAAAAGGGAGCAGATTGTTTGGCGGCGTTTGGTAGTTGATGCACCGTTGCAGCAGCGGATTGATCGACTCAGAAGGCGGCACCCATCGTGGACACTAGATGATGTGCGTAGGATGCTCGATTTGCAGGAATCTATGGAGCAATATAGAACCAATGCAGATGAGCTTATTCATAACGACGGAAATGTCACGCAATTGCGGTCTGCCGTCGAGCGTCTGTTTCAAGCATACAAAATTACAGCGAGGCAGTAATGAAGAAGATTGGCTTTTCAGGAAGTTTGGATCCGATCACAAATGGACATTTGTGGGTAATTGGCGAGGCGCGTCGAATCGCCGATGAAGTGGTGGTTTTTATTTCAGAAAATCCATTTAAGAAGTGCCATTTCACAGCAGAGGAGAGGCGTCGTATCGTACTCGATAGTTGCAAAGAACAGGGATGGAATGATGTCAGCGTTGTGCTGGTCAAAGGGGACTACACAGCGCGGACAGCGAAACGTTTCGGTGTGGAATATCTGATTCGAGGAATTCGAAATAATGCCGACTTTGACTATGAAAACTTGCTACAGCAGGCGAATGTCGAGGTCGTCGACGGAGCTAAAACCATGTTTGTCATGCCACCGCGCGATCTTGGCTCAGTGAGTTCAACCTTTGTGCGAGGCTTACAAGGCCCCGTTGGGTGGCATTGGTTAAGTAAGAAATTTATACCCCGTGCGGCTTATCAAGCGTGGATTGAAGATTGGCTGCGCCGTGAGTGGTACGACCTTTGGTCGGACGAGAGGTTTTCTACCGAGATGCAAAGATCTCGTCAGGATGCGTGGTTGCAAAATCTATTCACGGCTTATTCAGGAGCCAATCGCCATTATCATAATCTTGATCACCTAGTTCATGGTTTAACTGAGTTGAAGGTTTATGGAGCGCATCATGAATTGAGTGGCGAGAGCATGCGAACACTGCAGTTGGCGTTTTGGTTTCATGATTATATTTATGCGGGTGCCGGTAGTGTTTGTGACGAAGAAGCCAGCGCATTGGCCTGGCTTGATTCGCAACTTGATGAAGACAATGCAGTTGCCATTGCACAGTTGATTCGCGCCAGCAATCATGGCGCCAACATAGAGCGGCAAACGCCTCTTCATCAAATTTTGGTTGGTGCTGACCTCGCCATTCTTGGTCAGCCTGAAAACGTGTACGCAACTTACGCCGCAGGGATTCGTTTGGAGTATCAACATGTCTCAGATGATGTGTATTGTCACGCGAGGCAGAGAGTGCTGCAGGCGATGCTTGAAAAAAACCGCCTTGGTACACTTTTTGAAGGTCCTTATTTCGCTGGCTTATACCAAGACGCGGCAGTTCGCAATTTGCGATCGGAAATTCACCACCTAGAAACGACCAAACGAGTATAGTGACGGCAATGATCTTTGAACGGACGAAGTATGTTGGTGTTTCTGGTGTTTTCGGAGTGGGAAAATGAAATATTGGTTAATGAAATCAGAACCTGAAGAAGTCAGTATCGATGACGCTTTGCGTCTTGGTGCTGCACCTTGGTTTGGAGTGCGTAATTATCAGGCACGAAATTTTATGCGCGATCAAATGACGGTGGGTGATGGTGTGCTGTTTTATCATTCGAGTTGCGCCGAGCCCGGTATTGCTGGACTTGCAGAAGTGGCGAGTACACCGTATCCCGATGAGACTCAGTTTGATGCAAAAAGTAAGTATTACGATGCCAAGTCGACGCCTGAGAATCCGCGTTGGGTCTTGGTCGATGTGAAAGCGACGCGCAAAACGCGCCTTTTAAGTTTGGCGGAAATGCGTACACGTCCTGAATTGGCCAGTATGGTGGTTTTGCAAAAGGGGAGTCGTTTGTCGATCACCCCTGTTACCAAAGAAGAATGGCAAGCGGTTTTGAAACTCTTGGCTTGAGCTCCCCAAACGCCGCCCGCTAACGATCTTTGCTCAGGCGAAGTTTTGTCGCAAAATATTTTTCTGCACTTTTCCCATGGTATTGCGCGGCAGTTCGCTAACGATATGGACTTGTTTCGGTACTTTGAAGTTTGCGATCTGTGTTTTCAAGCGGCTGATCACGGTCTCGGCATCTAGTTTTGCTCCAGACTTGAGCACTAAAACTGCGCACACCGCTTCGCCGAAATCTGGGTGGGGAATACCGATCACCGCTGACTCTTCAACTTCGGGCATCTCATCGATAATGCTTTCGATTTCTTTAGGGTAGACGTTATAGCCACCCGTGATGATGAGGTCTTTGCTACGACCAACGATGCTCAAATAACCGTCCTCATCAAAGCGGCCCATATCGCCAGTTCTAAAGTAATGATCTTCGGTAAATTCCTCGGCAGTTTTTTCTGGCATGCGCCAGTAGCCTTGAAACACATTCGGGCCTTTGACTTCGATACCGCCGATTTCTCCTTGCTGGCAGGGTTTAGCGTCATGGTCAACCACGCGAACTGAAACGCCGGGCAAGGGCAATCCAACTGTGCCGCCTTTACGATGGCCTTGATAGGGATTGGAGACCAACATGGTCGTCTCACTCATACCGTATCGTTCCAAGATCGTGTGGCCAGTGCGGGTGCGAAATGCCTCGAAAGTTTCCATCAAGAGTGGCGCCGAGCCTGAAATAAATAAGCGCATCCTTTTGCACAGATCAGCATTCAGTTGGGACTCTTGTAGCAAGCGAACATAATAGGTCGGCACGCCCATCATCACGGTGCTTTGCGCGAGATAATGCAGGCACTGTTTGGCATCGAACTTCGGCAGCAAAATCATACGCGCCCCACTGCGCAGCACCGCATGAGAAGCGACAAATAGTCCGTGTACATGGAATAGTGGTAGTGCATGCAGTAAAACGTCGTTCTCAGTCCAAGCCCATGCTTCATGCAGTACATCGGCGTTCGAGCTCAGATTGTGATGGCTGAGCATCGCGCCTTTGCTGCGGCCAGTGGTACCTGAGGTATACAGAATGGCGGCTAAGTCATTGGCTTCACTTTGCACTGTTTCGAATTGGTCAGGCATGCCAATCGCACGCTCCAACAGTGAGCCGCGATTCGCGCTCTCTGTGCAGGCATCTAATGTGAAAACACGTTGGCAACCCGCTTTGAATGCCAATTGCGAGACCCATGAAAAATTGGCTGGAGAGCAGACAAATACTTCGGGCTCTGCATCCTCGATGAAATAGGCGACTTCACTGCGTTGGTAGGCCGTATTGAGTGGCAAGAAGACGTAACCAGCCCGGAGCGTCGCTAGGTATAACAACAAAGCCTCAGGTGACTTTTCGACTTGTACGGCAATGCGCGCACCGGGGCTGAGATCTAAGCTTTTGAGAAGATTAGCGAGTTTCGCCGTCGCACGTTCTACGTCCAAATACGAATAGTAAGTTGACGCTGCAGTTTCAATGCAGCAGCGTGACATATCACTCGGAAAATGGGACGCAAAGTGTGCGTAAAGATTCGCATTCATGGCAACAAGTTGGTGTCAATAAGTTTTAAAGTTGTCTTAAATTCGGCCATCATTTGCCTGTGAATTCAGGCACTTTTTTGGCTAAGAATCCTAGTACGCCTTCTTGATAATCTTGCGTATTCAAGAAAGAAAAGGCTTCGAGTAATTCTTCATCAGTCAGGCGCTCGGGTACGAAACTCAAGCGACGAATAAATTTTTTGTTGATGCGTGCCGCGAGTGGAGCGCCTTGCGCGATGCGTTTGGCCGTTTCTAAGGCTTCGCCGTGTACATCATCGGATAGGCGATGCACCAAGCCTTTTTGTTTGGCTTCAATCGCATTGAGTATTCGTCCTTCAAGCAAAATTTCGAGGGCAGTGGCGCGACCAACTAAACCAAGTAAGCTTTGCAATTCTTTCGGAGCCAAGGGAAAACCGAGTTTGTTAATCGGGATGCCAAAGCGCGAAGAAGGATCAGCCACGCGAATGTCGCTTGAAATGGCGATTTCTAAACCACCGCCAACGCACACACCTTCGATTGCCGCTACCACTGGATGCTGGCATTCACTGATTGCTTTTAAAGCTGCAGCAACGGTTTGATTGTGATACTTCATGCCATCAGCCAAGGTGTTTCGCACCGTGCTAAATTCTTCGACATCGGCACCGGCAGCAAAATTTTTGTTAGCGCCGCGGATGATGATGCAACGTAAGCTGTCATTCTGATTGAGATTGATGAAGTGCTGGGTTAGATCATTCCACATCCCCATATTTAAGGCATTGAGCTTGCCGGGATTGCTGATTGTGACGAACGCGATTTTGCCTTGGCTCTCGGCATCGATTTCGCAAGTAATCGATTCCAGCGCTGAAGATGCGCCTTGCTGTTCCATAGTGGTCTCCAACTTTGTGTGAAGTATCTTTTTTTATATTGAGCTCAATGATTTGCCTCGATAAGTGGCTTTCAATTGGCTAGAAAGTGGGGCTTAGTTTCACTTCTTCTTTTGTTTCTTGGTACGCGGTTTTGATGACTTGTTTGGTTGCTCCGCTTGCGGCAGCTCGTTTTGTGTTTGTGCCGGGTCGAAAACCCCCTTATAGGCCATCGCCAACAAAATAAGCCCGGCAACTACCATAGGGAAGGAGAGCATCTGTCCCGCAGAGATCGTGATGCCTGCAAAACTGACTTCGTAATCCGGCGTGCGGAAATACTCGGTAAAGAATCGAGTACAACCATACAATGTGACATATAAAGCGCCGACAGCAAGCGTGGGGCGTTTTTTCGAAGCGAACCACCACATAATGATCGCCACCAGAACGCCGTCGACCAAGGCTTGGTAGATCGGCGATGGATGAACCGGGTAGGGCACACCGGGCCAAATCATGGCCCACGGTAGGTCAGGTGAAGCGATGCGACCAGGAAGTTCGTGATTGATGAAGTTGCCGATGCGTCCTGCTGCGTAGCCTAGAGGTACGAGAGGTGCGATGAAGTCATACACAACCGGAAGCGCTAATTTTGCTTTGCGCGCCCACAGGAACATCGCGAACAAGACACCCAAGAAACCGCCATGGAAGGACATGCCACCACGCCAAATCATCGGGATTTCGATGGGGTGGGCGAGGTAATAGCTAGCATTATAGAAAAACACTTCGCCGAGGCGACCGCCAATCACCACACCTAACACACCATAAAACAGCATGTCGTCGATATGGTCTTTGGTCCAGCCAAGTGCTTGCACGTGGGGTAAGCGCAAACGAAGGCGGCCAAGCACGACGAATTGGATGAAGGCGACGAGGTACATCAAGCCATACCAATGGATTTTGATAAAGCCGAGATCAAGCGCGATAGGATTGAAATTTGGATGTTCTAACATGTCATTGTTGTTCTAGTTGTTGCAAAAACGCTTTGAGCACCGGAGAGTCATTATCGCGACGCCAGGCGACGCCGACTTCGACTTGCGCCTCGATGTCGACTAAGGTTTGATAGTGCACCCCCGGCCTTTGCAAATTGGAGACTGATTGCGGCACCAAGGCCATGCCCATATCCGCCGACACCAAAGCAATAATGGTCTGCATCTGTATCGCCTCTTGCGAGATGATGGGCGTGATCCCTAGGCTTTGAAAGCAAGCCAAAATACTATCGTGCAAAGCAGGCGCAATTGTGCGGGGAAATAGGACCAATGGCAAATCTTTATAGCTGGAGAGCCGATTCGCTATTTTCTTACGTTTTTGTTGTACGGGAAGTGCCAAGACAAGCGGTTCAGTTCGCAAGCGTTGATAAGCGAGTATTTTGCTGAGGGGCTCTGGGATAGGGGGGATCAATAGACCCGCATCGATTTCCCCTTTTTCTAAAGCACTTAACTGGATATTACTGGTGGCCTCGCGCAACTCGATCTCAACTTGCGGATAGGCTTGACGAAAACTACGTAAGCTCGGTGGCAGAACGCTGTAATCGGCAATCGACACAAAGGCCAGAGACAGTTTGCCAATTTCACCGCTGGCGGCGCGTTGCGCAATGGTAGCTAATTGATCCGCATGTTGCAGTAACTTGCGGGCCTCAGGCAGCAACGCTTGTCCCGCCGCGGTGAGGCTGATGTGTCGTGTAGTGCGATGGAATAGCTCGACACCGAGCTCAGCTTCTAGCTGTTGGATCGCCTGCGACAATGGCGGTTGGGTCATGTGCAAACGTTTTGCAGCTCGACCGAAATGCAGTTCCTCCGCGACCGCCAAGAAGTAGCGTAATTGGCGAGTTTCTATACTCATTCTAAGGAGGGCACACTGGCATTTGTTTCACCAAGAAGATGGAAATTTTTGGAGTCCACAAAGATCACTTCTTTTTGAAATTGCGTTTGATCCGCTCTTGTTTCATTTTGTCATGCATCCGGTCTTCGGTTTTTTTGTCTAGCCCCAAAGCATGCTCAATAAATTCAAACCAAAGGAAGGCGACAAAGGCAAAGCCATTGACCCACCACCACGACACATTTTCCATGAATGCGACATCGGAAAATTTGAGAGCGTATAGTAGGACGAGAATTATAATAAGCAACATGAAATAACACGAATTTCGAATGGGTTTACCAAAAATACTTATTTGACTGAGCGAACTTGAATTCCAAGGAATTCGTTTGTATTTGATTTCGATCAAGTTCTGCACAATCTCTGGCTAATCATAGGATTTATTAGTAGGATGGTCAACCAAGTTTGTCCCAGATTTAGACCCAAAAATAGAGATGGTCGATTGGTTTGATGAAAGAAAGGCGCTAAAATGGGAATACCAAATAATTGATTGGAGAATCCTATGAAAAAAATCCTGCTTTTGAGTTTGCTCGCTTTAGGCGTTTCTGGCTCCGCATTGGCGAATGCGGACTTAGCAAAATCTAAGAATTGCATGACATGTCATAACGTTGATGCAAAAATTGTTGGCCCAGCGTTCAAAGAGGTTGCTAAAAAATACGCGAGCGATAAAACTGCCGAAGCGAAATTGGTTCAGAAAGTGTTGAAAGGCGGTAGTGGTTCATGGGGTGCAGTTCCAATGCCAGCGAACACTCAAGTGTCAGAAGCCGAAGCAAAGACTTTGGTCAAATGGGTCTTGAGCTTGAAATAAGCCAGTTCGAATTGAGCGGCAGAGAGCCCAGTCGGCTGCGACTGGGCTTTTTTTTGCGCGCTTGGAAGGCTCTCGGATGATGTATATTTAGCTTGGCACAAAAATGACCAGCGGGTAGACGTGCACCGGAATTTTGCTTATGCTTATCGGACTTTGTCGTTTGACTAAGTTTTTCTCGCTTTAACGCTGAAACATCTATGGCCAAATTTCATACACTCGACAAAATTGACCGCAAGCTGCTTAACTTGCTGCAGAAGGATAATCAAACGCCGACCCGTGTCCTCGCAGAGAAGCTGCATATTTCCCAGCCTACTTGTTTGCGGCGAATGAAGTCTTTGCGTGATGCTGGTGTGATTAGCGCTGATGTTTCAATGGTTGATCCCTTCTCAATCGGCTATGGGATGTTGGCCTTTCTTGAGATCTCACTCGCCAATCAATCAGACGAACACATGCGTGATTTCGAGGCATGCATGAGTCATGAACCTGAAGTGATGCAATGCTATTTCGTTTCAGGCGAGATTGATTACTTCCTTGTGATCCACGTGGTGGATATGGAAGCCTACTATCAGTTCGTACGCAGGGCCATTTCCGGCTCTGGGAACGTACGGCATTTCCATTCGCGCTTCCCGATGAAGCGAGCAAAATTCACGACGAGAATTGCCTTTGATGAAAAGATGCCAGAGTTGTCGGTGAGAGTGTCGAAACGCTAGCATCTTTTGTGATGTGGCGCTGATTAGCGTGGACTTTTTAGCTTAGCGATTTCCTGATTCACAGCGCGTGTTACAACTTCTTCTATACTTTGCTTGAGACCAGCGCGAATGTCATCGGCCAATTGATCAACCGCTTTCTGTAAAACATCGGCCAAACTATCACTGACGCGATGCTCAAGCACGAAATCGATGCGTGAGAGCACCTGTTTTAAAACGTTCTCACGAACTGTTTGCTCCATCAGCAGCCAATCTTCGCTGCCATTTTCCGGCGGAGCGTTTTCCATCTCGTCGATTTCACTGCGACTAAGCGCTTCGCTGGATAAGTCAGGTTCAGGTTGTCGAATCAAGGCTTGCGGTGCAAAGCTCAGCCCTGTAGGGACTGATGAGGAAGTCGAGCTTACTTGATTAGGACGTTGAATAATCGGACTAGGTGTGTAATTGGGACCTGATTTCGATGTTTCACTCGTACTTCCGTCTGGCGTATGGATGATTTCAGTGAGTACAGGAATGCTGGCGTCGATTTGTTCATTCATGATTTATTAGCGACGGTATGTGAGGGTTGTATGCCCTCGTGTTGGTATTGACGAAAACGTTGGCGTGCAGCCTGCGCATCGTCGTTGTTAGTCGAAACGATCTCGATCACACGTTCAAACTGGGTATAGTGGCTAGGAATTTCGTCACTAAGATTAACTAAGATTTGGCGGTGTGGTAACTCGCCTCCTAACTGAGTGGTCAATACCACCGGAGTTTGACCAGCCATTCGGTCCTCGATGAATCCATGAGGTAAAAAATCCACGGGGGAGAAGTCCCAAAGCCTTTGATCTAGACGCTGTAATTCTTGAAGGTTCGAACCATAAACGATAACTCTGCAATTTGCCGCGCGCGCTTTGCGAATAAGGCGACATGTGTAGTGCAGCCTGTCTTCTACTTGAGAGTGAAAATCGACTCGCGGCATGATGTTTCCCTTTGTGAATCGGTGGGCTCAAAACCGAATGCCAGTTGGCGAAGATGATTTTGGCTTAATCGGCTCAGGAGCCTTATTTTCTGAGGCTTTATTGTCTGCAGCTACAGGCGGAGAAGCAGGTTCTGGCTCGGGGTAACGATAGTCTTTTGGTAGCTTGTTGGTTTCAGGGTAACCGGCGGCACTCAATGCATTACGCCATTCTGTCGAATCCAAACCTTTGAACTTGCTTCGATTGATGATTAATAGTGGTAAAGATGTATCGCCACTTACTTGACTGAGTTTGCTTACATCTTCGTTCGTTTTTACGGTTTTTTCATTGAAAGGGATACCTGCTTGCTTCAGAAGATTGCGTCCTTCATTACATGCATTGCAACTTGGAGCGGTGTAAAGTGTTACGGGATTCTTACTCACAGCGGCCGCAAGTTCAGGAGGGAAATTGGCAGTAGAAAGATTGTTCCCAACGTCGATACTCTTCGTCGAACCTTTCTTTGCGCTTGCGGGCGGTGGGGTGTCACTATACACAGTCTTGCCGTTGGCATCGACCCATTTGTACGCTTGGGCATGAGCGTTTTGATACGCCAACGATGCTACTACTATTATCAAACCTAGTAAGGTGTTTAAGCCTCGAGAAGCACGCAGACGATGTGTCGATTGTTGATCCATGTTGTAACCTATTTCAGCGATTGAATGTGATGCAGACTTGACTCTATTCAGCGAAGCCAACATTTTAGGCGTTCATGCCATTATGGCGCAATAAGGCATCGATAGATGGTTTTCTACCGCGGAAAGCAACAAATGAATCGATTGCTGGGCGTGAACCACCGACTTCGAGTATCTCTTGTTGGAACTTATATCCTGTCGTGCGCGAGAGGCTTGAGCCTTCCTTCTGTGCCGCTTCTTCAAAGGCGGCATAGGCATCGGCAGACAAGACTTCTGCCCACTTATAGCTGAAATACCCAGCTGCATAGCCACCAGCGAAAATGTGGCTAAAGGACTGCGGGAAGCGATTAAAGGCAGGCGGTTGAATCACGGCGACCTGATCTCTCACTTCTTGTAAGATCTGACGGACGTCGAAAATGTTGCCGTGCGATTTTGATTCATTGGTGTGGGGATGGCGCGAATGAATACGCATGTCAAATAAAGCGAACTCGACTTGTCGTAGCGTCTGCAAACCAGCCAGGAAGTTCTTCGCGGCGATCATCTTGTCGTAGAGGCTACGTGGGAGTGGTGCACCGGTGTCAACGTGGGCGCTCATGTTTTGCAGTACATCCCATTCCCAGCAGAAGTTTTCCATAAATTGGGATGGCAATTCCACTGCATCCCATTCAACGCCTGAAATACCAGACACAGAAATGTCATCGACCTTGGTTAAGAGTTGATGGAGGCCATGACCGCACTCATGGAATAGGGTGATCACTTCGTCATGCGTGAAAGTTGCGGGTTTGCGTACACCATCGACGACGATGGGCGCATTGAAGTTACAGGTGAGATAGACCACAGGTGTTTGCACTTGGCCGTTTTTGCGACAACGTGCGCGTGCATCATCCATCCATGCCCCGCCTTGTTTGGCTGCGCGGGCATAGAGGTCGAGATAGAACTGACCGACTAATTCTGCATTGCGTTCGACTCGGAAGAACTTGACATCAGGGTGCCAAGTGCTTGTTTTATCTTCACGAATTTGTACAGCAAACAGTGTTTCGATGACGTGGAACAAACCTGCGACGACTTTATGTTCTGGGAAGTACTGTTTCACTTCTTGTTCAGAAAACGCATAACGTTGCTGACGCAATTTCTCGGAGGCGAAGGTGGTGTCCCAGGCCTGTAGGTCTGCGATGCCTAATTGTTCGTGAGCGAAAGCACGTAACTCCGCAAGATCTTTTTCTGCGTAAGGTTTGGCTTTGGTCGCTAGGTCGAGCAAGAAGCTTTCGACTTGTTCTGCGCTCTCAGCCATTTTGGGCACCAAGGAGACATCGGCATAATGATGATAGCCTAGCAGCTCGGCCTCTTCTTGGCGTAACGAGAGAATTTCAGTAATGAGGCTAGTATTGTCCCAATCCACATTTGTACCAAGCTCTGATGCTTTGGTGGCGTTGGCGCGATAAATGGTCTCGCGTAGTTCACGATTTTCTGCGTATTGCAGGATCGGGAAATAGGAAGGGAAGTGTAGCGTGAAGAGGTAGCCGGTCTTACCGTCTTCCTTTGCTGCATGCGCGGCGGCCTGCAGCGCATCTTCTGGCAAGCCCGCTAACTCGCTGAGGTTTTCGATGAGCAATTTGTAATCATTGGTCGCATCAAGCACGTTTTCTGAAAAGCGTGTTGATAGCGCGGCCAATCGTTCTTGAATCTCGGCGTAACGTTGTTTGTGTTGTTCCTCGAGTTCGGCGCCGCCAAGTTTGAAATCACGTAGGGCATTGCTGATGATTTTTTTGCGTGCGGGACTTAATTCGGCATATCCAGGGCTTGCAGCTAATGCTTTGTAATTTTGGTAAAGCGCGAGGTTTTGCCCCAGTGCGGTCCAGAACTCAGTAATTTTGGGTTGGGCCTCGTTGTAAGCAGCGCGCAGTTCTGGCGTATCACGGACAGAGTTCAAATGATTGACGACGCCCCATGCGCGACCGAGCTTTTCAGTTGCGAGTTCAAGCGGCGTCACAAAATTGTCCCAGCTTATCTCGGCGATGGGCTTTTCGGATTCAGCCACAACTTTGCGGCATTCGTCTAAAAGTGTGTCGATCGCAGGTGCGACATGGCTGGCCTCGATGGCATCGAAACGTGGTAAATCGGAAAAATCGAGCAATGGATTGTGGCTTGTCATCTAAATCAATCTCTTCATAGAAGTTGCTGTAGCTGTTCTGCGCTAAGGAGTTCTTGTGGCTATGATACTTGGTGCTTCGAAAGTTCGCACAAACTTCGCACGCATGTTGAGCTTATTTGAGGTCGCAGCGCGAAAAGGCAAGCGTGTGCTGCAAAATAAGAAGGGCGCACCTAGCGCCCTTGCTTCATCCGGAATCGCCAAACTTTACTTACGTTCGGCTGCTTCGATGGTGTTGACCAGTAACATCGTAATCGTCATTGGGCCGACGCCACCCGGAACCGGTGTGATGTAGCCAGCGACTTCTTTCACATTAGCGTAGTCGACATCACCACACAATTTACCTTCATCATCACGGTTCATGCCAACGTCGAGCACTACAGCACCGGGTTTCACCATGTCGGCAGTAACGATATTGCGTTTGCCGGTGGCGACCACCAAGATATCTGCATTGCGGGTATGAGCGCCCAAATCGCGCGTCTTAGAGTTGCAAATCGTGACGGTGGCACCGGCTTGCAATAATAACATCGCTTGCGGTTTGCCGACGATATTTGAAGCACCGACGACGACGGCATTTGCGCCACGTACTGGGTAGTCGATCGATTCCAACATCTTCATGACGCCATACGGTGTACAAGGGCGGAACAATGGTTGACCTGTCATCAGCAAACCTGCATTGCTAATGTGGAAGCCGTCCACATCTTTCTCGGCTGCGATCGCTTCGATCACTTTATTGGCGTTGATATGTGCCGGTAATGGTAATTGCACCAAGATGCCGTCGATTTTTGGATCATGGTTGAGGCGATCGATATGGGCCAACAAATCTGCTTCGCTCAGATCCGCTTCATATTTTTCGAGTACCGAGTGGAAGCCGCAATCTTGGCAAGCTTTGACTTTGTTACGTACATAAACCTGCGATGCTGGATTGTCGCCAACTAAGATGACTGCCAAACCAGGTTGTTTGCCTTGAGCCGTCAGCGCGGCAGCGCGTTTGGTGACGTCAGCGCGGATTTGTTGGGAGAGTTCGGTGCCGCTTATGATTTGTGCAGTCATGGTAATAACTCGAAAAGATGCTGCCTGCCGTTTTGATTGGGGCAGACGATGGATTGGAAATTGGATAGGCGTGATTATAAAGGATGGAGCACGTTAGCAGCTTGGCTTTGCGACAAAGATGCAAGAATGAACTGTAAAAAAGTTAAAACTGTCTTCGCTTTGGAGTATAGAGACAAGAAATTTGAGTCGAGTTTGTTGCTGCGGTCAATGGATGGTGGTGATGCGATCTGGTCGATGAAGCGGGGGGGCTTCAATGTGGGCTTTTTGCGTATCGTGATGGAGTCAAAAATCTGCGTCATCAAAAACTTTTCTTCGAATTAAGAAGTTTGAAAGTTGTTGTCGGCAGCAGTTGGGTGTGGAGAGCGCCGATAGTTCGTATGATGAAGCTTAAGTTTCAGGATCGGTTATTCAGAGTCTGCAGTCAAAGAGAAGAATTGAGTCTAGCTCTTTGCTTTACCTTGCTTGGTTTCAAAATGTTTTGACGCTTTCTCCACAAAAATTAAACTTTCATCTAGAAAATTGTATGTTGCGTTGCGACACAAATTTCACATTGTAAAACGTCATATCGCAATTTGAAATTTCAAAAAACACCTGTTAGAATGCTTTCACTTCATAGAATTCGAGGTAGGTTTTGCTCGTCTTTTTCTGTGTTCAGTACCAATCAAGTCGTCACAAAGCAATGTTAGAGTGATGTGTTTGCTTGGGGATCTGAGGCAGAAAATTAGGGGGCGCCACTCGAGCCTAATGAACATCTGCAAAAAGAATCGAATGGATTGGTATCGCTCAGGAAACAGGCGATCCAAGTCCAACAATCAGTATCAGTGCGCTGCTTAAATGGTTCGTAAGACTCTTTTCTACGATGCTTTTGAGTTGCGGCAGTGGTGATTAATTTTTGAATCAGGAGACCGTATGTCACAGATAGACCAAATTTTGGCGCAAGCCGTGAATGATCCCGACGTGATCGAAACCAATGAATGGCTTGATGCATTGGAAGCTGTGATTGATACGGAAGGGCCGGACCGCGCTCACTATTTGATGGAACGCATGATGGATTTGGCGCGTCGTCGTGGTGCGAATATCCCGTTCTCTACCACCACCGCCTATGTGAACACGATTCCTGCGGATAAAGGCGCACACTGCCCAGGCAATTTGGAAATCGAAGAGCGTCTCCGTTCCTATATGCGTTGGAATGCGATGGCGATGGTGGTGAAAGCCAATCGCTTGGACGGCGACCTTGGTGGTCACTTGTCTAGTTTCGCATCTTTGGCAAATATGTTGGGAATTGGTTTCAACCATTTCTGGCATGCACCAACGGCAGACCATGGTGGTGATTTGCTGTACATCCAAGGTCACTCATCTCCAGGCATCTATGCTCGCGCTTTCCTCGAAGGTCGCTTGAGCGAAGATCAGCTCTTGCACTTCCGTCGTGAAGTCGATGGCAAAGGTCTTTCTTCCTATCCACATCCAAAACTGATGCCAGACTTCTGGCAGTTCCCAACCGTGTCGATGGGCTTGGGCCCATTAATGGCGATCTACCAAGCACGTTTCTTGAAATACCTCCACGCACGTGGCATCGCTGATACTGAGAAGCGTAAAGTTTGGGCGTTCTGCGGCGACGGCGAAATGGATGAACCAGAATCCATGGGCGCGATTGGTATGGCAGGGCGCGAAAAGTTGAATAACCTCGTGATCGTGGTCAACTGTAATTTGCAACGTTTGGACGGCCCAGTGCGTGGCAATGGCAAGATCATTCAAGAATTGGAATCTGATTTCCGTGGCGCGGGCTGGAATGTCGTCAAAGTGATTTGGGGTTCTGGCTGGGATGAGTTGCTGGCGAAAGATAAAGAAGGTGCTTTGCGTAAGATCATGATGGAAACCGTGGACGGTGAATATCAGAACTACAAAGCCAAAGACGGTGCCTACGTTCGTTCTCACTTCTTCGGTAAGGATCCACGCACCTTGGCGATGGTCGCGCATATGTCCGACGACGATATCTGGCGTTTGACACGCGGTGGTCATGATCCACATAAGATTTACGCCGCATTCAAAGTCGCACAAGAAAGCGTTGACCAACCAACTGTGATCTTGGCGAAGAGTATTAAGGGTTACGGCTTTGGTAAAGCGGGTGAAGCACGTAACACGGCACACAACACTAAGAAGCTTGATGACGAGACGATTAAATCCGTGCGCGATCGCTTCCAATTGCCGATTCCCGATGACAAATTGCCAGAAATCCCATTCTACAAACCAGCTGACGATTCGCCAGAAATGAAATACCTGCACGAACGTCGTGCAGCCTTGGGTGGTTATTTGCCACAACGTCGTCAACAAGCGGACGAACAATTGGTGGTGCCACCATTGTCCGCTTTCCAAGCAATGTTAGAACCAACTGCAGAAGGCCGTGAAATTTCAACTACTGCTTCCTATGTGCGTGTTTTGACAGCCTTGCTACGTGATAGCAGCCTCGGTCAACGCGTGGTGCCTATCATGGTCGATGAATCACGTACTTTCGGTATGGAAGGTTTGTTCCGTCAAATCGGTATTTTCAGTCAAGTCGGTCAATTGTACGAACCAGTCGATAAAGATCAGGTCATGTACTACCGTGAAGATAAAGCTGGCCAGATTTTGCAAGAGGGTATTAACGAAGCCGGTGGTATGAGTTCTTGGATCGCGGCGGCGACTTCCTACTCGACCAATAACCGTGTGATGATCCCGTTCTACACTTACTACTCCATGTTCGGTCTGCAACGTATCGGTGACTTGGCATGGGCTGCAGCGGATATGCGTGCACGTGGCTTCTTGATCGGCGGTACTGCAGGTCGTACAACTTTGAACGGCGAAGGCTTGCAACATGAAGACGGTCACAGCCACGTCATGGCATCGACGATTCCAAACTGCGTGCCTTACGATCCGACGTTTGCGCATGAAGTTGCGGTCATCATCCACGACGGTTTGCGTCGTATGGTCACCAACCAAGAAGACGTGTTCTACTACATCACCGTGATGAATGAGAACTACGCGCATCCAGGTCTGGTTGCTGGCCAAGAAGAAGGCATTATCAAAGGTTTGTATTCCTTCAAAAAATCTGAAGCACAAACCAAGCATCGTGTACAACTTTTAGGTTCCGGCACGATCTTGCGTGAAGTGATCGCGGCGGCTGATTTGTTGCAAAACGATTGGGGTATCGCGGCTGATATTTGGTCTGCACCGTCCTTCACTTTGTTGGCGCGTGATGGCCAAGATGCTGAGCGTTGGAATATGTTGCACCCAACAGAAACACCACGTGTTCCTTACATTGCAGAATGCTTGAAAGATACCGCTGGTCCTATCGTGGTATCGACCGACTACATGCGTGTCTATGCGGAACAAGTCCGTGCCTTCATTCCTAAGAATCGTAGCTACAAAGTCTTGGGTACGGATGGTTTTGGTCGTTCTGATAGTCGAGCCAAATTGCGTGAGTTCTTCGAAGTCAATCGTTACTTCGTCACAGTCGCGGCACTGAAATCCTTGGCAGACGAAGGCGCAATTTCTGCATCGGTGGTGGCACAAGCGATTGAGAAATACGGTATTGATCCAAGTAAACCAAATCCGGTAACTGTGTAATTTGTCATTCAAAACCCCTCAACTAAGTGACGCTGTGTTGAGGGATATTTACAAGTTTTCGAAAATAGAATTTGGTGCGTTCGTGAATGCAGCACCTTCGTGAAGAATCGGAGTGAACACTATGAGTACAGTAGAAGTTAAAGTCCCGGATATTGGTGATTTCAAAGAAGTTGAAGTCATCGAGTTGATGGTGAAAGTTGGTGATGTGATTAAGGTTGATCAATCCTTGATCACTGTCGAATCCGATAAAGCCAGTATGGAAATCCCTTCCAGCCACGCAGGTGTGGTGAAGGAAGTGAAAGTGAAGATGGGCGATAAAGTTGCACTCGGTTCTTTGGTCGTTATCGTTGAGACCGATGGTGCGGCAGCGGCTGCACCCGCAGCGGCTGCACCTGCAGCAGCGCCAGTAGCCGTTGCAGCTCCGGCACCAGCACCAGTAGCACCAGCAGCGGCACCAGTGGCCGCGCCAACACCGGTCGCAGCGCCCGTCGCAAGCGGCGTGGTGGTAACGCCAGCTGGCAAAGCCCATGCTTCACCATCGGTACGTAAGTTTGCACGTGAACTCGGCGTTGATTTGAGTAAGGTTCCTGGTACTGCACCGAAAGGTCGCGTAACTCAGCAGGACGTACAGAACTACGTTAAAGGCGTGATTGCTGGCGCAGCTACTGCGGTAAGCGCTGCGCCTGTGGCAAGTAATGGCAGCGGTACTGGTTTGAATCTCTTGCCTTGGCCATCACTCGACTTCTCCAAATTTGGTGCGACCGAATCGCAGCCTTTGTCACGTATTAAAAAACTCAGTGGCCCGAATTTGCATCGCAATTGGGTCATGATTCCGCATGTAACGCAGTTCGATGAAGCTGATATCAGCGATTTGGAAGAATTCCGCAAATCTTCGAATGCAGCACTCGCGAAGTCTGGTGTGAAATTGACGATGTTGGCCTTCGTCATTAAAGCCAGCGTCTCCGCATTGAAAAAATTCCCAGCCTTCAATTCTTCCTTGGATGCGACTGGTGAAAATCTGATTCTCAAGCAGTACTACAACATCGGCTTTGCCGCTGATACACCGAACGGTTTGGTCGTGCCAGTGGTGAAAAACGCAGATCAAAAAACCTTGTCACAAATCGCCAATGAAATGGGTGAATTGTCGGCACAAGCGCGCGAAGGTAAGTTGAAACCAGCCGATATGCAAGGCGCCACGTTCACGATTTCTTCGCTCGGCGGTATTGGCGGTACAGCATTCACACCGATTATCAATGCACCTGAAGTGGCGATTCTCGGTTTGTCCAAGTCTTCGATGAAACCAGTGTGGGACGGCAAACAATTCGTGCCACGTCTGATGTTGCCATTGTCTTTGTCCTACGATCACCGCGTGATCGATGGTGCGATGGCGGCGAAGTTCACCGCTTATCTGGCTGATGTCTTGGCTGATTTGCGTAAAACCATGTTGTAATCAGGAG
>CAYWNE010000038.1:0-28202 GCA_964459555.1 uncultured Burkholderiaceae bacterium
CTCGCACAATTGGGCACCCGAAGGGCAGTGGCAGCGTGGTCGCCTTTCTTTGCTTCCTTTCTTTGGCGAAGCAAAGAAAGGAAGTGGCCGCCGGGCCACCCCCGGCCTGCGAAGGTTGGGCACCGATATCGTTTAACGTGACTGAAAGCAGAAAGGCACTGGATTCCTGCCTGCGCAGGAATGACAACACACAAGAATGTTGGGTTGATAAGCCCAGCATCAGCAACTTTTATGACCAACACTTTGTTGGGCCCCATCTTGTTCAGCCCAAGCTACCAAACACAAAGCCCCAAAAAGGAACCGGGACGGCACCGTCACCCTATGATGACAGCCACCGTCCCTTCCCTATCCTTCCTTCTCCCCCCCGGGAAAAGTGAGGCCCTACAAAACTGTGTTTGACTTCGCTAAAGCCGCGCTTACAGAGAGGCGTGTAAGAAGTCGCGATACCAAAGAGCGCTCATTTTAAGCGTTCTTTGCTGCGTTTGAAAGTCAATATACACCAAACCAAAGCGACGTAGATAGCCCTCGGCCCATTCGAAGTTATCAATTAGACTCCAAGCGAAGTAACCGCGTACATCGACGCCCGCTAGTCTGGCCTCGTGCAGCGCTGCTAAGTGGCGAATGAAATAGTCGCGTCTTTGAGCATCGGCGACCGTGCCGTCAGCCTCGAGCTGGTCTTCGTAACTGGCGCCGTTCTCAGTGACATACATCGGCGGCACGGGGTAATCTTGCTTGAGGCGCTTGAGCAAAGTGACTAAACCATGCGGCGCCACCTCCCAACCGAACGCGGTACGCTCTAATTTGGGATCGTGCACTAAAGACGTCGCTAACGGTGGATTGCTTGGCGCATCTTGTATCACCTCGGGGAAGTAGTAATTCACACCGAGAAAATCGAGAGGAGCCGCGATCGCATCCAAGTCACCCTCTTGCACTGCGGGTGCTGCAGCGCCGGCCAATTGCCAGATATCTTCGGGATAGCCGCGCCCATGTAAGGGGTCGAGGAACCAACGATTGCGCAGACCATCATGACGGCGCGTGGCTGCGATATCTTCCGCTTTATCGCTTGCCGGCCTCAAGGGATGCAGACTCAGGGCGATGCCAATCTTTGCATCCGGCACATTACGGCGCAACAGCGGCACCGCCAAACCATGCGACAACAATACATGATGGCAGACTTGCAGAGCTGCTTTGAAATCACGTTTACCTGGTGCGTGGATGCCATCCCAATTGCCGTGCATAGCCGTGCACCACGGTTCATTATGTGTGATCCAATTCTTGATACGATCGCCCAAACGCCGACTCACGACATCAGCAAAGTTGAGATAGGCATACACCGTGGCACGATTTTCCCAACCACCTTGGTCTTGTAGGTACTGTGGAAGATCCCAGTGATACAGCGTCGCCCACGGCTGCAGTCCGCGAGCCAACATGCCATCGACGAGATCAGAATAAAACTGCAAACCGGCTTCGTTGATTGTGCCGGTCGCATCGCTAATCACTCGTGGCCATGAAATGGAAAAACGATAGGAATTCAAACCCAAACTCCGGGCGATATCGAGATCTTCTGGCCAGCGATGGTAGTGATCGCAAGCGACTTTGGCATCACTACCATCGCGGATCTTACCGGGCTGCGCGGCGAAGCTGTCCCAGATCGAGGGCACACGACCATCGATGTCCGCCGCGCCCTCAATTTGAAAAGAGGAGGTCGAGCAGCCCCACAAGAAGTCTTGTGGAAAATCCGTGCGGCGTATGGCGGGTAGTCGTTTTGCGTCGTCCATAGATGTATTCGTATCAGTTCAAAGTGTCTTTTCAAATGGCCTGGTCAGTTAAATGGCTTCGGCGTATTACTGGCATTCATCCAGCTCATCACCGACTGCTGCGGCTCATAGTTCACGCTACCAAATTGCTTAAACAGCGCCTCGATCTCGGCCATACTCGCAGTGTTGAAATCCAGCGCTGGTACTTTGCTGTCGGGCGTATTGGTGACTAATCCCCAAGTGCCATTGCCCTGCCCGCCGGCATTGGTGATCAATTTGTACGACCATGCACTGGAAGCCCATCCATAACTGACGTAGACGTCGTAAGTGGTGCGCGTGACTTGCCCACCTGCTTCCGCGCCCATCGCCGCCCATGGCTGGAATTCACCGACCAAGAAGGCTGTATTCACATTTTTAAGGCGCGCATTCCATTCACATACACCGCCATTGCCCGAGCTGCCGCAATACAACCACTCTTTATGCACCGGCAAACCCGGTTGCCCCCAGCCAAAGAAACCCGGATAAAAATGCATCTCAAAGGCGACGTTTTTCATGCCGGCTTGCGCTGGATTGCCATAAGCATTGATGCCCGCAGCATGCCCCGGCAAAATAACCACGTGCTTGCTATCGACGCTGCGCACCGCGTTGTACAGAGTCTTGACCACGTTGGCCATTTCGGTTTCTGAGGCGCCCCAAGGCTCGTTCAAGAGACTATAACCAGCGACCACAGCGCGATCTTTGTAGCGTCCAGCGACTTGCTGCCACAGCCATTGCGTTCTTTGTTGATACTCTGGTGTCGACCAAAATAAATTTTTCCCCGCGCAACCGCTATGATGTTCCCAGCCTTGGCTGCCCACCGCGCCATGCAAATCAAGGATCACATAAATGCCACGCTTCTCGGCTTCGGCCAGAGCTTGATCGAGATACACCCAAGCATCGCTACGCAAATGGCCGGGATTTTTTTCATCTTCAACCACGCTCCAAATGAATGGCAGACGCACCAGATTTAAATTGAACTTGGCGATCATGTCCCAATCGCGCGTCGTCATCCAATTGTCGCGAAACACACGGTACAAACGATCACGTTCAGCATAGCCAAAACGCGCATCGAGCTTGGCTTCTAACTTACATTGATCATCGATACCCGCACTTCCTTGGCCCATCATCCAAAATTCTTGGATCAACCAATTGCCAAGATTCACGCCTTTTAATTGCACAGGGCGATTGTCTTCGCGTATCCAATACGTGCCTTCGGTATGCAAGAGGCTAACTGGATCACGCGTGATATTGGTGGCGGGAATCGGTGTGATGACGCCACTATTATTGCTAGGACTGGCTGCCGCAGAATTGTTTGATCCACCAGAACCACAAGCCAGCGTGCTCACACACAAAAGTGTAGACAACAGACAGCGCACGTAACGTGCTGCTCGCCCTTGCTGCTGATGATCCACTTTTGAATACGGCATGTCACCCTCGTTTATCGTTCATCACTCATCGTTCATCGTGCTCCACGCGGCTTACTCTGCTTCCAAAGTCGCTCGCTACCTTACTCGCTGGAGTTTGCAATCTGGTTTCCAATCCACTCTCCAATCTAGGCTCGAAAATCTCAACGTGATCGATCACCCCAGGCCAATTGGAATCGTTTCCATTCTACACTCAAAAAAAACATGCGTGTGCATGTCTTTTGATTTCCTTACGGTTTTTTACAACAATCACATCGAACCAGCGCCTTGCCAGTGCTCACAGCGAATTGGGGGAGACTAAGCGCTGGTCTCCCCGCTTCCCGTCCTTACACAACTACTTTGCCGCTTTCTTGGCACTCCCGCGCACCGCTTTCTCAACCGAGCTGCGCCACGTCATGCTGACTGGATACTGACGTTCAACCGGTCTTTCCATGTCATAGCAACGATTAAGCAAGAAATTCAAACCATTCAAGGTCATCTCACGCCAGGCGATATGCACTGATGACAAACGTGGTGCGGTGAACTCTGCAGTGAAAGTATCGTCATAGCCGATGACCGAGACATCGGTCGGTACATTGATGCCGACGTGTTGGAAGTAGGACAAAGCACCGACCGCCATTTCATCATTCGCGCAGAATACCGCGGTAAAGTCGTACCCTGATTCGAGCAATTCTTGTGCCGCCGCCCAACCGCCATCGGGCGCGAAATTGCTTTCAACGATCCACATTTTGCGGGTATCGATTCCGGCCAACTCCATCTCGCGCATGAAGCCGCTAATCCGTTCGACGTTATCGGGAGCACAGGCAGGCCCTGCGATCACGGCGATCTTTTTATGTTTGTGTTGCAGTAGCGATTTCGCCGCCATGCGACCGCCCAAGAAGTGATCCGCAGTGAAGCATTGCTCGGCAATCGATTCGTACTTGTGATTGAGCACAACCAGATTATCTTTCGCCGTGCCCATCGCTTCGAGATCACTCTCTTCGAGCGCATTACTCATGACGATCAAACCATCACAACCACGTTCGATCAAAAAATTAATCCCTTCAACCGCTTGTTGCCGCACATTGCCATCACCCACACCGAAAGCCACCACCATGTGCAAACCGGCAGCACGCAATTCCATATCGATGGCCTGCATGATGGGCATGTAGAAAGTACCCTTCAACAAGGGAATGTAGACACCGATCATGCGCGATGAGCCGGACAATAAAGACCGGGCCGCGTGCGAAGGACGGAAATCGAGTTCTTCGATCGCTTTGCGTACTTTTTCCAAAGTGGCCGGCGACACCGAACCTTTGCCGCTCACAACACGTGAGGCAGTTCCCAAACCTACTCCAGCTAATCGGGCGACATCTTTAATGGTTGCCATACTCGTACTCTCTCTCTTACGCTCTCGCTTCTATTTGCTTTATTGTTGTGTGTTGCGATTCAAGGACCGCCGTTAAACTACTGAATCCATGCGCGGTAAACATCCTATTGTAGCCCTAGAGCCGCGCCACATCTAGGCTTTCTATATCAGGAACAGGTCTCTTGGTCTTGTACTCATTCCCCATCAAGAAGATGACTGAGATAAGGGTGAATTACACATCCCACTATACCTTTCCACCTATACCTTCACTCGTCAATAACCCATCCCCACCCTAGCCCTCCCCTTGAAAGGGAGGGAATGTTCCGGCTACGTCATTTTCTAACTCGAATTGCATCCTCTCACATCGCCTTGCAATGCGAAGCGATAAACTCCGCATGTGTCGGCATCACATCGACACATTTGCGTATCGTCTTCTGCACTTGATCGAGGAAATAGGCGATGTCTTCCTTACTGCGATGATCGACCAAGGGGTGATAACTTTCGGCGCGCAAACCTTGTCCGTGCATCACTTGTAGCCAACTGGTTTCGGCAAATAACTCTTCACCAATGCGGAAAATCCGGCCATGAGAGCGATACAAATCAATGCGTTTTTGCACATCTTCAGGGACTGACATGTTTTGGCAGTATTCCCAGAAGGACGAACCCTGCTTGGTATTGAGTTTGTAATGCATGATCAGGAAATCGCGAATGCGCTGATACTCTTCATCGTTTTGCGCATTGTAGGTATCGATATCAACCTGGTTAAATCCTTGATCGGGAAACAAACTGATCAAACGCATGATGGCTGTTTGCACCATGTGGATGCTGGTTGATTCCAAGGGCTCCATGAAACCACCGGACAAGCCGATCGCCACACAATTCTTATTCCATGCCTTCTTACGTTTGCCCGTCGTGAAGCGAATCAAGCGTGGATCGGCCAACACCTCACCATCGAGATTGTTCAATAAGATTGCTTGTGCTTCATCAGCGCTCATAAACTTACTTGAGAAGACGTGACCATTACCCGTGCGATGTTGTAAAGGAATACGCCACTGCCACCCTGCGCTATGTGCCGTCGAACGGGTGTAAGGCAGCAATGGACCCGCCGATGCGCAAGGCACAGCAATTGCGCTATCCGCTGGTAGCCAATGACTCCAATCTTCATAGCCAGTCTTGAGCGTTTTCTCAATCAGCAAAGCAGCGAGGCCCGAGCAATCAATAAACAAATCCCCTTCGATGCGTTCGCCATTTTCCATCACCAGTGCTTCGATAAAACCGTCGGCCTCACGCACTACCGTGTCAACAATCTTACCCTCGATACGATGCGTTCCTTGTTGTTCCGCCTTGCCGCGCAAATACTTCGCATAAAGGCCCGCATCAAAATGGAAGGCGTAGGAAATATCGGCCAAAGGTGAATTCGGCATATCCTTCGGTGCACGCATAAATTTGTGATGACGCGGTGCGACGGTGTTGATCGAGAAGTGTTCCAGATCCGGCGCTTCACCAAGCTGATACATCTTGAGCCAATACTGGTAAAACTTCGCCACCACCTGATCGCGACCAATCACACCGAAACCATGGATATAGGAATCGCCTTGCTTACCCCAATTGACGAATTCGATACCGAGCTTGAAGGTCGCTTGCGTTTGCCGCATGAACTCATCTTCATCGAGATTCACCAACTGGTTGAAGGCGCGAATACTAGGAATCGTCGCTTCGCCCACACCGATCGTCGAGATGGCATCAGACTCGACCAAGCGCAATTTGTACGTTGGTGGCAAAACGCGAGACAAGGCCGCAGCCGTCATCCAACCAGCGGTGCCACCACCAACGATTACGATATTGTGTAAGGCATTGTGTTCAATCTGCTTCACAGCTTGCTTCCTCTCGATTCTTCTCAAAAACTGCAACTAGAGCCGCTGCTCAGTGACAGGGTCAAACAGCGACGCGCGCTCCGCATCAATTCGACAACGCACGGCTTCGCCCACTTGGAAGCGGCGTCCATCGTTGACGATCATGGCGATATTTTGATCACCTAATGCCAGCCACAAGACTTGATGATTGCCCATCGGTTCCACCACGGTGATAGCAGCACTGAAATGATGTTCGACTTCACCCTCATCCAGCAAACGCAGATGCTCAGGACGCAAGCCCAAGCACACATCCACCGCACCACCAGCAATCGCCGTGGTCGTTTGCTTAAGTCGATACGACGATAAAGACAGCGCGAAATGCTCGGACTGAAATTGTTGATGCATATCGAGTTTGCCCTTGATGAAATTCATCGCCGGCGCTCCCAAGAAGCCCGCCACGAACAAATTCTCAGGCCGTTGATAAACATCTTCCGGCGTACCAATCTGTTGAATTTGCCCCGCCCGCATGACCACAATGCGACTCGCCAAAGTCATCGCTTCAACTTGATCATGGGTCACATAAATCATGGTCGCTTTGAGGTTTTGATGCAGCAGCTTTAACTCACGACGCAAACTTGCGCGCAATTTCGCATCGAGATTCGACAAGGGTTCGTCGAACAAAAACACACCCGCTTCGCGCACTAAAGCACGACCAATCGCAACGCGTTGTCGCTGCCCACCAGACAGTTCACTCGGTTTGCGCTTGAGCAAAGGCTCCAAGTGCAACATGGCAGCCACCTTCTCAATGCGTTGTGCAATTTCTGCTTTGGGAACACCGCTGATACGCAAACCAAACGACATATTCTTTTCCACGCTCATGGTGGGATACAGAGCATAAGATTGAAACACCATGCCGATATTGCGCTCGCTAGGATCGGCAAAAGTCATGTCGTGGCCACCGATCTCTATGCTGCCTTCATTCGCATCAATCAAACCCGCAATCGTATGCAAGAGCGTTGACTTGCCGCAGCCCGATGGCCCAAGCAAGACGAGAAATTCGCCCTCGGCAACCTCCAAATCAAGCCCGCGAATAATCGCGTTACCGCCAAGCGTGATTCCCAAATTTTTTATGCTAAGGTTTGACACTGATGATCCTTGTTTGCTGATTCATTCAATTTCTAAACTCGCTGAAAACCATAAATGCTTCAAAAGTCCGATGAGGAAGATACAGCGCGAGGCGCAAAGCACAGCAATACACGAGTATTGCGCGCATTTGCAACAACGCAATGCGCCCCAGAATCGTATCTTTGAGGTCGGTTACTTCACTGCTCCCGCCGTAATCCCCCTCACAAACCATCGCCCCGAAACAAAATACAAAACCAAGGGCACCAACGAGGTCAGCACGGTGGCTGCCATGTTCACGTTGTACTCCCGCGTGCCGGTCGTCGTGTTGATCACGTTATTGAGTTGCACCGTCATTGGTAAATTATCGCGGCCCGCAAACACTAAACCCAAGAGGTAATCATTCCACACACCCGTCACTTGCATGATGGCGGCCACCACGATGATCGGTGTCGACATCGGCAACACCAGTTGAATCAGTATGCGCCAGAAACCGCCACCATCGATGCGCGCGGCTTGGAATAGTTCGTGTGGAATCGCTGCGTAATAATTGCGGAACAAGAGCGTCATCATTGGCATGCTAAAAATCGTGTGCACCATGACGATGCCGGGCAAAGAGCTGTATAAGTCGATCGCTGCTAACAGGCGCACCAGCGGGAAAATCATCACCTGCACGGGAATAAAGGCCCCTACCATCAAGGTGCCGAACAAGAGGTTCGCACCGCGTGGTCGCCAGAAAGACAATGCATAACCATTCAAGGCGCCAAGCATGATAGGAATGATGGTGCTCGGAATCACGATCGCCAAGGAATTGGTAAAGCCACCATGTATGCCTTCGCAGGTCACACCGGTGCAAGCACTATTCCACGCGGCTAACCAAGGTTCGAAGGTCCACGTCGTCGGCAGCGCAAACAAGTGACCGAGGCGAATCTCATCCATGCTTTTGAAAGACGTGACCAGCATGATGTAGAGCGGCAGCAAAAACATGAGCGCGGCACTGATCAAGAAAGCATACAGGCCCAAACGGCCAACACTCCATGTCTTGCTCGGTGGTCTTCCGGTTGATGCACGCGCTTTGCGTGGCGCCGTTGCCGTCGGGTTCATATTCGACGTATCGCTCATGCTCTCACCACCTTGCGACTACGTGCATACATGGTCGAAGCCAAAATGACGACCACCGGCACCAAGAGCATCACTGCGCCGGCCGATGCCAGTGCAATATTGGCGCGACCAAATAGATGATCCATGATGAACTTTGCTGGCACTTCACTCGCTGTGCCGGGTCCGCCTTGCGTCATAGCGACGACGGAGTCGAACAACTTAATCGCTGCGGTGCTAAGTAAAAGAAACACAGTGGCCAAAGTCGGTGTCATCATCGGCACGACAATCGATAGATACACACGCCACGTAGGAATGCCATCGAGTCGTGTGGCTTTCCAAATTTCTTCATCGATGCCACGCAAACCCGCGAGCATCATCGCCATCACCAAGCCCGAGGTTTGCCACACGGTGGCGATGACGATGGTGTACATGACTTTGTCTTGATCGATGATCCAATCAAATTCAAAGTTAGGAAAACCCATTTGCCGCACAGCATTTTCAATGCCGATACCGGGGGTCAGCATCCATTGCCAGACCAAACCCGTCGCGACGAAAGACATCGCATAAGGATACAAAAACACCGTACGTAACACGCCTTCGGCCTTCACTTTCTGATCAATCAGCGCCGCCAAGATGAAACCAATCACCATACAAGCGACAATGAATAAGATCGAATACAAGGCCAGATTTTCAATCGACAACATCCAACGTTCATTATCGAAAAGCTTGGCGTACTGAGTAAAGCCGACAAAGGTATCGGTCGGCAAACTACGCGAACTCGTCAAGGAGATCCGTATCGACCAAATCACGGCGCCGACATAAGCGACCAACACTATCACCGCCAAAGGCGACAAGGCTGTGTAGGGTACTAGCTTACGGAGCAATGATTTGATACGCATGGTTTCTCGGATTCAGAAGCTTAGTCTTTGAGCGCATTGACGATGCTTTTTTGCACCTTCTCGACCGGCATTTTGGTATTCCAATACGCGGTCAGAATATCTTGCAAAGCACCGTTTTGATCGGGCGTTAAATACACTTCACTGATGCCAAGTACGCGCGATTTATCTTTCATGATTGCCATGCCGCTTTGAGCGCACAGATCCATACTAGAGGTATCGACATCACTACGAATCGGAATGGAGCCTTTCAGCTTGTTGAACTCGACTTGCACGCTCGGCGTCATCAATGTTTTTGCCAATAGTTTTTGAGCGCGTACCACCGGTTCAACTGTCGTTTTGGGAAATACAAAGGCATCCCCTTGAATCAGGTACGGTGCGGTCGGATTGAAGCCAGCGATGCAGCCAAAGTCTTTACCGGGCGACTGTTTGGCGGCGGCAAATTCCCCTTTCACCCAATCGCCCATGATTTGAAAACCAGCTTTACCGCTAATCAGCATGGCGGTCGCATCGTTCCAATTTCGTCCCGGTGAACCTGCATCGATATACGACTGCATGCGCTTGAACGCTAACAAAACATTCTTGAACGCATCAGAATTAATCGCTTTCGCGTCACGATCGCGGATCACTTTCAGATACAAATCTTTGCCACCGACATTGGCTAACATCGCCTGAAAAACAATCGTCTCCTGCCATGCTTGACCGCCATGTGCGAGGCCGACCAAACCTGCAGCCTTGAGTTTATCGAGCGCGGCAAACATTTCATCGATGGTGCTAGGCTCTTTGGCGATACCGGCTTTTTTGAAGGCTGCTTTGGAATACCAGAACCAAGTCTGCATATGCAAATTAATCGGCACGGCGTAGTAATGGCCTTTAATGCGAATGACGTTTAGCACGGTCTCGGGCAGCAACTTATCCCAGCCCTCGGCGGCTGCGACATCATCCATATTGTTGAGCATGTTCTGCTCGACCAAATCTTGAAACTGTTTAGTCGTATTGAATTGCGCGGCGACAGGCGCATTGCCACCGACGATACGATTGATGGCCACGGCGCGTGCTTGATCTGCACCAGCGATGGCGGTATCGACCCACGTGCCACCGGCTTTGCGATAGGCCTCCGCAATGGTTTTGACGGCGGCGGATTCACTACTCGAAGTCCACCAATGCAGCACTTCGGCTTTGGCTAGCGGCCCGCTTTTGGCAGGCGCTTGATTGGCCGCTGGTACCGGTGTGCCAGCTGCGAACACCTCAGTGCCAAGACCTAACAAGCCCGCCGTCAACATGCATGCTGCGGCTAAGCTCCATGTCATACCAGGCTTACGCTGCGGTTTGATGGCAGACTTCGTGGACAATGTCCGATGTTTCATGCTGTCTCCTCGTTATTCTCTTATGTCAGTCTAGCTGACTCTGCTTACCTACGCAGCATAAGATCAAAGCGGTGAATCTCTCTCGGTTTCAGATTTCGCGCTCAATCTTCATGCGTGGTTCAGGCTTAGCAATGCCTCATTCTTAATTCGCAATTTTTTATTGACATTGTTTTTTGCCTGGTGCCATACTACCCGAAAAATGGAAACGATTCCATATTTTTTGGAAACTGTTTCCAATCATTTCCAATTTGCGATTTTTTTCCAACAAACTGGGGCGAACGACGTCTTTGGCTAGTGCTTTTGCTACACAGCGACATCTACAAAAAATCAAGGGAGATTGTTTTATGGCTCACACAAATTCTACGCTAGGCAATGTGTTACGACTTGGCATACTCAGTCTCAGTGTCGTTGGAAGCGTCGCCTGCGGCGGAGGCTCCTCTTCAAATCCGAGCACAACGCCATCGACACCGACCACCGGTGGCACGAGTGGCTCAGGGAGCACGACCCCAAGCACACCGACACTTCCGGGTGGCGGCGTACCAGCCAACTATAAACTAGTGTGGGCCGATGAATTCAATGGCAGTGGTTTGGTCGATAGTACGAAATGGGACTACGATACCGAGCGCAATAAAGCGGGCTGGTACAACAACGAGTTGCAGTACTACTCGCGCGCACGCCTTGAAAATGCTGCCATGAACAACGGTGTTCTCACGATTACTGCGCTCAAAGAAAAGCTGACGAGTGCAGCGGACTACGGAGGCCAATCTTATACCTCGGCCCGCTTACTGACACGCGGGAAAGCCAGTTGGACCTATGGCTATTTCGAAATTCGCGCCAAGCTCCCATGTGGACTCGGTACCTGGCCAGCGATCTGGATGCTCGGCACCAAAGGCGTGTGGCCTGATGACGGTGAAATCGACATCATGGAACACGTCGGCAAAACCAAGGGCCAAATTCTCGGCAGCGCTTACAGCAGTTACTACAACTGGGCCAGCGGCACCGGTACCACCAAGTCCACCACCGTGCCCGATGTGTGCGATGCCTTCCACAACTATCAATTGTTCTGGGATGCCGATCAATTAGCGATTGGCGTCGATGGCAAATACTACTTCCAATTTGTGAACCCCAAGAATGGTGATTACAAAAAGTGGCCTTTCGATCAACCGCAATACATGATTTTGAACTTGGCACTCGGAGGTGATCTCGGTGGACCTGTCGACGACACGATCTTCCCGAGCAAGTTCGAGATCGATTATGTCCGTGTCTATCAGAAATAAGCACTGATCCAATATTACGCATGCATCCATCTCCACCCCATGCGCAATTCAATCCTAAGGCCGCCATCACGGTGCGGCCGCTGTTTGACGGACACCAGGTTGGCGTGATCGACGACTTCTTACTCAATGCAGAAGAAATCGTCGACTACGCGCGTGAGGTCGGCCAAGCGCAAAGCGTGTTTCGCTACGATAGTGATAACTACTTTCCTGGTGTAGAGATGGATATGGGGCGTCACTTCGCGCTGCAGTTCGAGCAGTATTTCATGCTCAAACTGCGCCCCACCTTTCATGTGCGCCGCAATCTCGGTGCTGCGTGTCGACTGTCGATCACCAATCTCAACGTAGAGCAACTACAGCCCCTGCAAAGGCTCTGTCATCGCGATGCCGAAGTTTTACCCGCCGGCATGGGTATCGGCGCCTCCGTGGTGTATTTGTTTGATCGCCCAGAACTTGGCGGCACCGGGTTCTTTCGTCCACGACGCAGTTTGGATGAGACGCGTCAGTTCTTACAAAACGCAGCGCAGGCAAGTAACGAACAACTCAGTGATTGGCTGCAGCAAACAGCGAGCTATTGCCATCAATCGAATCCTTGGTTTGAATTAATGGAGCAGGTGGAAGCGAAATGGAATCGCGCCATCTTCTACCAAGGCACGATCTTCCATGCAGCGCACATCAATAACGCTGATCTACTGGGCAATGAGATTGGGCAGGCACGGCTTTGTCTGAATGCGTTTTTTCGATATAAGCAACTTCTTAGTGCACACTAAAGCACGCTCATCTCAACACTGCATGCTCCTGATGTCTTGTGCGATACGCGCGATCTCCAAGTCCGCACGTTGAGGATCGAAATGTTGATGCAGAGGGTTCATAAACCCGTGATAAAGGCCAGTCAAAACTTCCGCTTCTACCTGAGGACTCACAAATCGTTCGATCAACTGATGCGGGTCGAACGAAGCCTCGTGTTCGGCGAACAGTAAATGTGTACGGCATCTCACCGCTAAGTCGACGGCATCGCGAATCCGCGATCCATAAAAGAGATAAGCACGGCTCTGCGTATGACATTCAGCGCGCGCGAGTGCATGCCACACTGCGGTCGCCCCCACACTAAAACCGATGAACACAGTCGCTTGCCCTCCCGCACACTCGGCGATGTGAGAGGCGTAACGAGCGATTCCCTCACTCGCGAGAAAATGGGAAACCCACTCAGCCTCCGTCCCCTCTGGTCTTTTCTGGTCAAACCACGGCGATAACAGCGTGACCTCGTATCCCAAGTCGGTAGCGAGCAAGGGTGAGAACAATTCATTTAGCTCTGGACTCAGTCCATGAATATCGGTGGCGACAATGAGCTTGGTCATAGGCTCTTTAGCACTTGATCTCTTTACGCTTCTTCCCTATCGCGCCACGCGCAGCGACTTTGGCAATATAGTCTGGCGCAAAGGGGATTTTGCAGGCCGTATCACCGACATCGACCGATACTGCACCGATCGCTTTACCTGCTTGCACCGCCGCTTCATGCAAAGGAACAACAAAAGAACCGAGCGCAATCACAAAACTATTCATGCTTGAACGCACTTCATTGGGCTGCTGATGTATCGTGCTTTGAACATAGTCGAGTAAGCGCTGCAACCATGGCAGATCGAGTTCTTGATCAGGCGTGATTGAGATATAGCTGATCAAAGTGGCCCACGCCGTCGCTGCCACGTCTTCTTGGTTCGAGCTGCCCCATGCATTGATTAGATCAACTGCATGCGGACTCTCGGTCGCCACCCACGCCACGCTGTAACGTCGAATCGCATTGCAGTTCGCCGTCTCCAACCACAACTGCAGCTGATCTTTACTCATCTCCTGACCGTTCGCCATTAAGCCAGCTAAATACTGCGCGTCGTAATTCTTGGTTGCGAAAAGCTCACAAGCCAAGGCCGTGTTTCCTTTATGCGGCTTGAGTAATTTTTTCATTTCTTCGATCTTGACGCCGAAGATAGGATCTTGCGCACCATGTTTGCGCAAAATCGCGCGATACGATTCGCTGCCTAATTTTTCTAATTGCTGCATCAATGCATGTGCACTCATTTTGAACTCCGACGTTAAGGATTGATGGCGTAAAAGATGGCGAATCAGCGGACACCTGCAACCATTGGTCGCCTCAAGATTGAATAAAATACACTATTCAGTGATACTGCGCTGTGGTTTTATCGCTCTCGTGCCTACTTTAAAACACCTTGATACTTTGAAAGGACATCCATTGAAGACTTCGTTTCGCCAGATCCTCGCGGCTATCGTCACCATCGCTTGCATACTGAGCTTGAACTCAGTCCATGCCCAAGCTGATGAAGCGAAATATTGGGGCAAAGATGCACCTAAGGGTGCCGATCATCCATTGATCAAAAGATTTACAGACTCTTGGCTGACTGGCTACTCGATGGTCGAGTGGGACATCAGCAAATTCCCCAGTTCAGACGTCTTGACGAAAGACAAGAAGTATCAAGACACGATAACGCTCGAGGGTAAGCAAACCCGTTTGCTGTACCTCGCTCCACGCGGCAAAATGCCGGTCGAAGTTTTCCGCAACTACCAACAGGCCTTACAAAGCGCAGGATTCAAAACCCGCTTCGTCTGTGAAACACAGTGTGAGAAACTCTATTGGGCATGGAAAGATATGGCGGAGCCAAACAAGGGTATGCAATTTGCTGAAGGTTATATTTATACCCCCAAAGATAGTCGTTACAGCCACACATCGGCCCTCACCAGCGATCGTGGCATGCTATTAGTCGGCACACTTAAAAAAGCTGGCCAAGATACCCATGTCCTGCTCTACACTTCTCTTGCCGCCAATGACACAACAGGCTTAACAACAACTTATATTCACATTGCAGAACCTAAACCAATGCCAACGGGCCAGGTCTTCGTCGACACTAAGGCCTTGCAAGCTGGTTTACAAGAAGAAGGCAAAGTGACGCTCACTGGCTTGTTCTTCGACACCGGTAAAGCCACCATCAAAGAGGAATCGAAAACCCAGCTTGAGGAAATGGCCAAGCTCATGCAAGCTCAAGCCAATCGCAAGTTCTTCATCGTGGGACACACCGACAATGTCGGCAATTTCGACGCCAATCAAACGCTCTCTTTGCAACGCGCACAGGCCGTAGTCAGCGCCCTCACCGCAGCGCCACATCGCATCAATGCCAACCGCTTGATCGCCAAAGGCAACGCGAACTTAGCACCGGTCGCCAGCAATGCTGAAGAAGCCGGCCGCGCTCGCAATCGTCGCGTGGAATTGGTAGAGCAATAATTTGAAAATCTAAAGCGAGGTCTTATGGAGTCCACCATCGTTCTGCGTCACAGTTTGAACACTGCTGAGACCGAGCAGCTTTGGCAGCTCTTTCAAGCTGAATGGTGGACTAAGGGTCGCACACTAGAAGATGTACAGACTTTGCTGAGCGGCCCTAGCTTTATCTTCGCTTACTTCGATCAAAATGATCAACTCGTCGGTTTCGCTCGTGTGCTCAGTGATGGCGTCTACAAAGCACTGTTGTTCGATGTGATCTGTCGCCAAGATCAACGCGGCACCGGATTAGGCCGCCGCATCCTGCACGATGTCACGCATCATCCTGCAATCAAAAAAGTACAGCATCTCGAACTCTATTGCAAAGACGAGATGCTGCCCTTCTACGAGAAATTTGGGTTTAGTACCGAACTTGGCGGCATTCAATTAATGCGACGCCAAGTTCAATAAACACTCACACATTAGGCGACACCGAGCGCCGCCAGTGCCAAATCTCTGGCTTTGGCCGCTAAGGCAACACCAGGCCTGAAAGCGGCTTGTGCATGAGCCTCTGCGGCCGCATCACCATTAGCCATAATCACCGCCTGATTCAATACTTTGAACTGCGCTTGGATCGCTGCGCTATAAGCTGCTTGTATCGCTTCTTTTTCCATGATCGTCCTTTCGACTAACTGGTGATCAGTATTACAAACACGGGCTCAAGACCAGCCCCCATGTTACTTCTTCTGCCCTTCTCCAACAAAAGCCTTGGCCTCAGCCCCAGCACGAATCACTCGCACTTGGCGGATTTCCATTTCAGGGCTTAATTTAGCGAACAGCTCTTGCCCCGCTCGTACTTGACCAATCGCAATCGCATCGGCGCTGACCGCTTTCAGACTGTCTGCGAGTTGCATTTTGCCTTGCGCGTTAATGGCGAGTACGGGGCTTTGCGCATTTAAGACTGCGGGCATCAGGGTTTCAGTGATGGGCGTTTCAGGCCAGGCACCATTTAAGCGCAATCCCCAAGCGCCATTGTTTTGTGTGACTTGACCTATCGCCGGTGGTGGCGTGGTCGTGCGTGGTGCGGCGGGATTAAAGGCGGCTGGTTTGAAGTTCGTTTCGAGTTGCCCGACCAAACGTGCAATCGTCGCGGGTGCGGCTTTGCTATTGAGCTCGACCAATAAATTACCCTGCGCCGTTACAAACTCGACATACAGACCCGATGGTAAATAATAGCCTTCGCGACTCAAGGCTTCCGGCGCATTGGCCGCTTCATAGGCCATCAAAGCAATCGCAATTGCCGAATGCTGTTGCGCTTTGGCGTAAGGCACGACTTCGTTATAGGTGTCTAACAAAGTGTGCCAAGTGCGACTGTAAACGAAATCTGTTTTATTCGACGCCGAAGGTGTCGGTACGCCCTTCATAGCAAATGCTGTTGCATCAGTACCTGCCAGAGCTTCGGCACGAACGCGCGGGTAGTCACTAGTCTTTACCTCAAAACCAAATTCTGGATTAACACCACTAAGACTCTTGGCGACTCGCTCAAACGGTGCTTTCCACGCACTCGGCACGGTGATGCCAGACACTGCTCCTGGTGCACCATCGCGATTGAGCATCATGACGATTTTATCCATCTCTTTGGCATGTCTCTCGGTGTAAGCTGCTGCGCCGACGATGCCCAGTTCTTCTCCAGCGGAAGCCAACATCACGATACTACGTTTAGGCTTGGCACCGGCTTTTGCCAATAAACGCATGGCTTCAATCGTTGGCGATACGCCGGTGCCGTCATCGACGGCGCCGGTCGCGCTATCGAAGCTATCGAGATGAGCACCGATCACCACGTATTCATCTGGCTTTTCGGTCCCCGTAATTTTGGCGACGACATTGTGATAAGGCACGGGGCCCGGATAAAACCAATTGCGGATATCAAATTCCAATTCGACCTTTTCACCTTTTTTGAGTAAGGCTTGAATCTCGTTGTACTGATCGGCCGTCATCTTGATATCGGGCATGGTTGGCAAAGCATCCCAACTGGTTGGCTTGGCATCCAACAAAGCCAAGGGTTCTTTGCCGGCTTGGATGGTGCCGAGCGCGCCTGCTTCCATCAATTTGAGACTGACCGCATCGGGCTTGTATTCTTTACGACCATCACGTCCCATGCCGCGGCTTTCTCCGGGAATCAACACCCATGCACCTTTAAATTCCGCCATACGCGCTTGGGCTTCAGCTTCATTGGCAGGCCCTAAGACCGCCAAGCCACGCTGCACGCCCTTGGTGCCCGCGGTGTAGCTTGGCGTACCAAAACGTAAGCTCTTTTCACTCGGAGTAATCATCTTGCCAAACCATGGACCACGATTAAAACCCAGGGGCTGTTGCGCTGCTTCTTCCAACTCGGCGGGAATGCCCCATGCTCGCATTTGATCGCGCGTCCAGCGCGCAGCGTGGGTGAAGTTATCACTCCCCGCCATGCGGCCGCCGAAACGATTTGTCAGTACATCCAACCACGTCATCGCCTGCGGGTCTTGCGTACCAATTTCGACAATCTTCTTCGCCGTCGCATCTTGCGCATATGCGTCACCGCTTAAGCCCGTGAAGCCCGCTACGAAGGCCAAAGCGACGCAGCAAGCCATGCGAGAGAGCCCTCCCATCGCTGGCGTGGATTTGGAACTTGGATTGGTATTCGAATTGTAAATTGTGATGGATGAGAACGATGGGCGCATCGAAAGCTCGCTTTCAGAAGGAGTGGCCAAAAAAAGGGTTAAAGAGCCCTTCGACCATCAGAGCGGATTTGAGTTCCCCAGCTAAAAATCGAACAAATTCAGGCAAATAAGTCTTGCTTCGCCGCGTCGCTAATCGCCACTACTGCTGGATCATTCAAACGGCGATCGGTCGTCAGTAGGTAAATTTCCTCAATGATCTCAGGAACTTCACCTATCGCCTGGACTTTGTACTGACGACAGATTTCTTCTTTCATGGCGCTCGGAGCGAAGAAGAAACCGGCGCCTGCGCGACCGAAAGCCTTCATCAAGGCGCCGTCATCAAATTCTCCGACAATCACCGTTTGCAATTGGTGATCTCCCATCCAACGCAAAATCTTGGCTTGAACTGCCACATCTTCACCAGGAATCAAGAACGGCGCGCCTTGCAATCGTTGCGGGAATTTTCCGGCAAATTTCTTAGCCAAAGCAGCCGTGCCAAAAATCGTTAAACCACATTTACCGAGCAAGTGATTGTAGGCACGTATGCTGAGATGGTTGCCTAAAGGTCGATCAGCAATCACCACATCCAGCTTGTGTAAGGCAAGCTCGGCCAACAACAGATCGAGGCGTCCTTCGCGGCAATTTAAGCGCAAGGGTTCTTCGATTTGCATGGCGGGCTCTAGTAAGCGATAGGCAATCACCTTCGGCACCGCATCGGCGATCCCCACCCGAAAATGGCGGCGACGTGTTTGCAATTGATTGCGCAATACATCAAGCAATTGATCACCGGTGGTGAAGATGTCGTCGGCATACACCATAATACGACGTCCAGCTTCGGTTAACTCAAGATTACGCCCACTCTTTTTGAACAATTCAACGCCGAGACTTTGCTCAAACTCATTGATCTGTCCACTCACAGCATGCGGTGTCAAATGCAATTGCTCGGCCGCTTTGGCGATGCTACCAGTCTTGGCCACCATCCAGTAGTAACGAAGATGTTTGTAGTTGAGAGAAGGCACTGGCTATTCCTTAATGTTCGTCCGCATTAGTTATACTGCTGACGCTGTCGACGTTGATGCTGCAAGCGTAACAGATTCCAATAGCGCGAGCCACGCCATATCGTTTGCATCATGAGATAACTGGCCAAGGCCAAACCGGCAGAGAGAATCATCATGCCGATGATCCAAGGTGTTCCCAGTGATGCGATCCAATCCCACCATGCCTGCATACTGGTCCATAAGGCATGCCACTGCGTTTCTGGAATCGGTGGCAACCTATTCCATTGCTCGGCACCGGTAAGTTTCTGACCAATGCCATAAGCAGCCATGTATAGAGGAACAATGGTGAGAGGATTGGTGAAAAAGGTGCCGACCACCGCCATCGGCAAATTCAAACGCAACATAAAAGCAAGACTAATTGCCGCCAACATTTGTAGGGGGCCAGGAATCATGCCGCATAAAACGCCAACTGCTAGCCCCCATGCCACCGCCTCTCGTTCGATCCGCCATAAGCTGGGACGATCAAAGCGATCCGTAAAACGACGGCTGATAGGAATGCGTTCTATCGTTTGACGGTTGGGTAAGATACGTCGCAAAAACTTTTTTGGCATACAACGGAATTCTCTGAACCACTAATTCAATGATGCTTTAATGACTTGACTCAATAATGCATCTCTAAAATACTGGGGCGGCGCTCAGTTGGTGCAGGCATCGCACTGCTCGACGATGCAAGTGTAGACTTCACACTCATACGTGCATCGCCGAGGGTGACGAGATCCAACATCCAACGTTCAAGCGCCCTTGAAATCAATACGGCTTCGCCATCGCTGACGCGGCTATCGGCGTCAACAATCGCCACCATCCATGCCAACAGCAATTTCTGTAAATGCGGATCCTGAATTTCAGCCAATAGGCTATCAATCACTTCGGGGTTAAGTTCAATTTGTCCGTAGTGGGATGCATCACTACACTGCAGCATATCTTCACATAGGTGATGGACTATCTTTTCGAACTCATCTTCATCAAGTTCTAATTTTTCGACAATGCCATATCGGGATACTAACTCCAACTCTGATTTATCAAGTCCACCATCGACTAACATCGCCAGTGCTACGATTCGCGCCATCGCATGGGGGCTGTCTATTGCATAGGTTCTCATGATTCTTCTCCGAATATCCCAGATCATTTAATAGCGTGTTTCAGTTTCATTTTGCTCAGTTGGCCAAAGCTTATGTTGCACATGACTGTGCTCACGACGTCGTCCAATACGCTTTGCAAGTAATTGCTCGGCTCTCGCAATCGCACGATCAATCGCTGCATACATATCGGTCTCCGTGTCGTGCACCAAAATTTGTTGACGATGAGAGAGCGGAATTTGAATCAGGCAGTGCTTATCTTCGCCACCGCGCGGACCATTGACATCAGACAAGCGCACCTTCACGGTTCGCACTTCATCGAGTGCCCAATCGGTAGCGAATTTGAGTCGGCGAAAAGTATGATCACGCAATCCTTCTGTGAGTTCGAAGCCGCGTGCTTGGATATCGATGTGCATTGCCCTTCTCCTTAAACAGTCTTCGCAACAAAGTGTGCGATGAGCTTAGTGTAGGGATCGGCAACTTGTATTTCAAATCGATTAATTAGACGCGATTACTCGAAAAAATCGAGCAATCGCGCTTCGGTGAGAAAATTTGAAAGGTGCTCGAGGTTTAAGCTGCCTCGCGCGCCATGCAATTGGCACGAATGTAATCCAAATGCGTTGGCATAGCATCGACGCATTTGCGTATCACCATTTGTGTGTTGTAGAGGAAGCCAGCGATTTCGTCTTTGCTACGTTGGTCTACCACTGGGCTATAACGACGTGGACGCATGCCTTGTCCGTGCATCACTTGCAGCCAACTATCCTCAGGGAATAGCTCTTCGTTCTCACGCAAGATACGGCCATTGCTGGCAAACAGATCAAGTTTAATTTGCAGTGATTCTGGCACTTCCATCTCGCGGCAGTACTTCCAGAATTCACTGTCTTCACGACTATTCACCTTGTAGTGCAGGATCAAGAAATCGCGAATTTGTGCATATTCTTTGTCGGTCAAGCGGTTGTAATTATCGATGTCGACTTGATCGAAATCTTTGTTCGGGAAGAAGCTCAACAAACGCATTAATCCTGTCTTCACCATGTGAATACTGGTCGACTCCAGCGGCTCCATGAAACCACCTGATAAGCCAATCGCGAGACAGTTTTTATTCCACGCTTTCTTGCGCTTGCCCGTCGTGAATTTGATTTGTCGTGGTTCGGCAAGCACTTGGCCGTCGAGGTTGTTCAACAAAATTTGGGTGGCCTTCTCTTTGTCCATAAATTTGCTAGAGAAAACATGGCCGTTACCAATTCGATGTTGCAGCGGGATACGCCACTGCCAACCGGCTTCATGCGCTGTCGAACGTGTATGCGCTTGACTTGATCCGCCCAACGAACACGGTACGGCAATCGCCGTATCGCATGGCAACCAGTGACTCCAATCTTCGTAGCCTGTATGTAAAGCTTGTTCAATTAGAAGGCCCACCATGCCAGAACAATCAATGAAAAAATCGCCGTTGATCACGTCGCCATTCTCCATCGTCACTGATTCAATGAAACCATTCTCCGGTTTCAAATTGACCTTGACGATTTTGCCTTCAGTCCGCTTCACACCACGCTGCTCTGAATAACGGCGCAAATATTTCGCATAAAGGCCGGCATCGAAGTGATAGGCATAGGAGAGGTCCGATAACGGGGAATTCGGTAGATCGGGACGACCTACACTAAACTTACCCATCAAACTTGCGACGGTATTGATCGAGAATGGCTCTAGACCATCGACCAAACCGAGTTGATTCATCTTCAGCCAATAGTGGTAGAAATTCGCCATCGGTTGATCACGACCAACCGACCCGAAGCCATGAAAGTATTTCGTTCCCTTCACACCCCAGTTAACGAATTCAATCCCAAGCTTAAAAGTGCCCTGTGTGTTGCGCAGAAAATCATTCTCATCGATGCCCAGATGCAGATTGAAATTGCGAATGCTAGGGATGGTTGCCTCACCGACGCCAATGGTTGAAATCAGATCTGATTCGATCAGGCGGATACGATGTCCGTTGGGCAGCAATTGCGCCATGGTTGCCGCACTCATCCAACCTGCGGTGCCTCCACCAACGATGACGATGTCTTGTATGCGATTGTCTGCCATGCTTGTCTTCCTTATTCTTTTTCGCAACCTTCTAAGATGTGATGATCCTACTCATCACTCTTCACACTCTCTTGATTGTACGCTGACTTCTTAACAAAAAAGAGCCCGATGTCGTCGATCATAAGGACCAACACACATGGGCTCAAGGATGTTCGCTGGAGAGCGTGGTAAAACTTTCACCATTCACGCTCTCAGCCACCTTCAAGGGGTAGCGACTGAGAGCGTGTGTGGCAACAACGATTAGTAACTAAAGCCGAAACGCACACCAAACATCCGTGGTTCAACTGGGGCATAGTTCATTTGCGCTCCTATGCCTGAGCCACGCCAGTACGCGGCTTTGCTGTCGGTCGCATTACGAACATACAGCTCAGCATGCCATGCATCATCTGGTGCATCTAAGCGAACCGAGGCATCAAACAATGAGTAGGCTTTTTGGAAGCGACCAATGTGTGCGAACTCATCATTGCGTACGTCGAAGTAAGCTTTATCACGCCAGTTCCATTTGACGTAAGGAATCAATGCGAAACCATTTGGCAAATCGAACTTCTGCGAGAAGTGCAACATCATGGTGCGACGCGGAGCGTTTGGCAGATTGTTGTTGGTCACATCGTACAAACGCTTACCGTTATCTGGACCCAAGCCATTGAAGACTGGTGCGCATGGTGTCAAACCAAACTCAACGCGGGCGTCGCAGTTGTAGTCGTCGCTGTAGGAACCGTAGTCATGAATCTTGGTGTCCAACAATGTGAAAGCACCACCCACTTTACCACCCGGCCATGGTTTGTAATCCCACTCAACTTCGAGACCACGAATCTTGGTGTTACCAACGTTGATGGTGCGCCATGTTTCATAGACGTCGCACTTTGGTTGATCGGAAGTACATGGTTTTTCCGGAACGTATTTATTGACGAAATAAGTACCAGTCAATTGCTGATCTTTATAGTTCATCGCGAATGCGACCGCGGACAAGCTCAACTTGTTTTCGAGGAATTTGCCTTTGTAACCGATTTCGAAGTTCGTCACCAATTCTGGTTTGTATGGCAAGAAGGTCTCGACGTTAGGCTGTCCATCGGCACATTTACGTACATTCGGTCCTGTGGCATCACCACCACAGCGCATCGTGCGATCACCGAAACCACCGGCCTTATAACCGGTCGACAATGCTGTGTAAGCCATCTCGTTTGGATTAATCTGTGTTTGCAAGCCTAAGCGCCATGTGGCTTTATGCCATTTCTCACTATGATCATTCTTACTTGGGGTGCCGTACAAATGGTAGGCTGCTGCACTGCCACCCGGGCCGTAGTCGAGATCATGACCTTGCGGCAAACGATAGCCTGGTGTGCCTGGTGTACCTGGATCATAGCCGCCGTTGTAGAACTCTTTTTGGCCCCACCATCCGCCGAGATTCAAACCGTCTTTATCAGTTTTGCTATCGGCACTGTAGCGTGCACCTGCAGTCGCTGTCCACGTTGGTGCGAATTCCCAATCGGCTTGCGCGAAGATCGCTTTAGCATCGACTTGACGATTTGGTTGCGCATAGAAGGAACCTGATGCCAAACCGACTGGCGCGCGGAACAAATCAACTACTTCATAGTTAATTTGATTTTTTTCATGCATCCAGAATAAACCGCCGACGTATTTCAGATCTCCAATACGTTGCTTTAACTGCAGTTCGTGTACGGTTGACACATATTTCGAATCAACCGTTTGTTGGTATTGGTCAGACAATGGCCAGGTTCCCCAGTTGTTACCGCCTGGGATGCTTGGATGATCTTGCGTGATCTGGAACGGCAAGGCAGTCATGTTGCCCTTGTCATTGTCATAGAGTTGACTACGACGTTGATCGGCGAGAGCGAAGTTATAGTCCAAGACCGTGTCTTTGTTCACATCCCAATTCACATTCGTACGCAAAGTACGAATCTTCATGTCGGTCATACCTGGAATGTTAATCATCAGGTCAAAGCGACCCCAACCTTTTGGACATGCGTAACGTGTCCCGGCGACGGAATCACAGTCTTTAAATGCTGTTCCACCGGCACCTGAATCTTGAAATTCTTCGTAGGTTGCACGTAAGCGCAAGTCTTTATTGACTTTGTACAAAGCAGATAAACGAGCGGACCATTCGTTTTGATTGGTGTAGTAGTCGCTAGGATCGACTTTTCGATTCCAACGTTGCATCACGTCTGGAATACCATCTGGTTTCCATCCGTGAGCAGGATTATTTGCTTCGCTGAAGTCCTGCATCTGATTCGCATAACCATCACGTGTCACTTTCATGAACGCAGCACGCAATGCTAAATCATCGCTAATCTTAAAATTCTGAATCATGTTGACTTGGCGTTTGTTGTAATTGCCAAGATCGATTTCAGAACGACCATAGTTCCCAGAAAAATCTGGTTTTGCAGAGATCACATTGATAGTACCGCCGGTGGAGTTACGACCGAACAGTGTACCTTGTGGGCCGCGCAGAATTTCGACTTGCTCAACGTCGAACATCAAAGCTTGCGCGCCCTGTGGGCGTGGTGAGTACATTCCATCAACGTGGAAACCAACCGCCGGGTCACCGATCTCTGTGGTGTTGCTGGACGTAATACCGCGGATGGTCACTTGAATCGCAGAGTCATTGGTCTGTACGATAGTGACGTTAGGAACTTCATTCGCTAAATCCTTCGCGCTGGTGACACCCAAACGACTCAGGTTGTCTTGGTTATAGGCTGTCACTGCCAGCGGCGTTTTTAGCAGTGAGGTTGAGTAGCGCGTCGCCGTTACTTGAACCTCTTGTACTTGATCGGAGTCTTTTTTGGATTTTTTGTTGTCAGCGCTTTCGCTCGGTTTTGCAGGCTCTGCTTGCTGTGCGTGAACACTGGCGTTGACTAACCCGAATGCGCCGGCAATTGCCATACTCATCAGGGTACGTTTAGTTTTAGGATGGAACATTTGGTCTCCTTGATTTATCTTAGACCTGCTTCAGTATTATCTGCGCAAGTCGTCTCCTGCACTACTGTCTCTTGTTACTACGTCGTTCTTTTTGCTTCTGTTTTTGCGGCGTCTATGCGCATGGCAAAACGTTCTTCACTGTTCACCATCATGTAAGGCTTACTGTCTATCGCTGGGTCGTGCTTTACGACTTGGTCGTCTACATTTCCGCAGAACGAGGTAAGTTCTGCCAAGAGCCTCTTTGATCAAGCAAAACTGCATATCTCAACTTCGAATTTGCTACCTGCTTAGCACCACATCTGGTTAGAGGGTAATTCAACAAGACATGGTTTTTGTTCACAAATGGTGGGGTACATTTACCAAATATGGAATCGTTTCCATTTGTGGATTGGAATATAGCATTCATCAAAAAAATGTGTCAACAAATTTTTGGAAACGTTACCACTTTGTGTTTTTTCACCACATTTTCAAGCGCTTTGAAACAAGCCTGTGCAAAAAGTCACGCTAGATCAGGGCTGTGGCTGAAGTGGATCCAGCCATTTGAGCTTAAATGGTTTATGAGACCTCAAGTGCGATATGTCACTTAGGACGCAGACTTCGGAATTTGAATATCTGTGGATAACTTTGTGAGTAATTTTCCGGAAAAAAGATGCATATGAGAATTTTGCGAAATTTCGATTTAAGTTTAACCTCTAACACATTGTTTTATATCGAAATTTTATAGAATTTCAATTGTTAAAGAATGTTTCCAAGAATAAATGTGCTTATGCAATATGTGGATAAACTTGTGAAAAAACTCAAAATGTATTGTCTTTTTTTCTCAATTTTCTTTGAATGAGTCGACCGAGGCTCGTTTACCCACATACTCTACTGGTCACGCATGCGTCTATGTTCAATCTTGGTGCATTTATCCATGACCACGATCTGACCAGCCGCACGAGCAATTTCTGCGGCGGCGTGATTAATCACACCCAATTGCATCCATAAACATTTCACCGGCATGTCGCGGATGCTGTTTGCAATTTCAAGGACTTCTTCTGACTTGCGAAAACAATCGACGATATCGATAGCCTGTGTTTGGGTATGCTGCGCTTGTTCCAAACTCGCATAACACGGCACGCCATCAATTTCAGAGTCTGCCAACAAAGGATTCACACCTATCACTTGGTAGCCCTGCTCTCGCAAATATTGTGCAACTTTATAACTATCGCGCTCAGGCTTATTGGATAAGCCTACAATCGCAATCAATTTTGCTGTGCTCAGCACTTCATCAATTTGTTTCTCGGTGGCGAGGTTCATGTTGTACTCATTTTGGTTTCGAGTGTTTGCGATGTTTTGTTCGAGAAAAATCGCAGCTAAGAAAAAAACAAAGGCAGCCTAAGCTGCCTTTATCTTTCGCTACTAGAGCATGTAATCCCTGAGAGGAATTAACGCTTAGAACGCAATTTCTGAATCGCTGCCAATTGTGCGATCGCTGATGCCAACTCGGCTTGTGCTTGCGCATAGTCGATGCCTGCTTCGCGATTAACCAAAGCTTCTTCCGCCAATTTCTTAGCTTCAGCAGCTTTTGCTTCATCAAGATCAGCGCCACGAATCGCGGTATCAGCCAACACGGTCACTGCATCAGGTTGTACTTCCAAGATACCACCAGCAACGAATACGAATTCGTCGTCAGCTTGACCTTCAACCTTAATACGCACCGCACCAGGCTTAATACGTGTGATCAATGGAGTGTGTTTTGGATAGATACCCAATTCACCTGATTCACCCGGCAACGCGACGAATAAAGCTTCGCCAGAAAAGATACTCTCTTCTGCAGAAACCACGTCAACGTGAATAGTATGTGCCATGTGCTAACCTTTTTAGTTTGCTTCCCCTGCCCCAAATCTACATTCTAGGAAGGGGGGCGTCACTCTTCGCCCCGAATTTGACTCGGGGCTCAGAATAATTATGCTGCCATTTTCTTCGCTTTTTCGATCGCTTCGTCGATAGTACCTACCATGTAGAACGCTTGTTCTGGCAAGTGATCGAGTTCACCAGATGCAATCATCTTGAAGCCTTTGATTGTATCTTTCAGTGAAACGTATTTACCTGGGGAACCAGTAAACACCTCAGCAACGTGGAAAGGCTGGGACAAGAAACGTTGCATCTTACGTGCACGAGCAACGATCAACTTATCTTCAGGCGCCAATTCGTCCATACCCAAAATCGCGATAATGTCACGCAATTCTTTGTAGCGTTGCAAAGTACCTTGAACAGCGCGAGCTGTTTCATAGTGCTCTTGACCAACAACTTGTGGGTCCAACTGACGGGATGTGGAATCCAAAGGATCAACCGCTGGGTAAATACCCAAAGATGCGATGTCACGAGACAAAACAACGGTGGAATCCAAGTGAGCAAAGGTTGTCGCTGGGGATGGATCTGTCAAGTCATCCGCTGGAACGTAAACCGCTTGAATCGAGGTAATAGAACCTGTCTTCGTGGATGTAATACGCTCTTGCAAACGGCCCATTTCTTCAGCCAATGTTGGTTGGTAACCCACCGCGGAAGGCATACGGCCCAACAACGCAGACACTTCAGTACCAGCCAAGGTGTAACGGTAGATGTTATCAACGAAGAACAAAACGTCTTTACCTTCGTCACGGAAACCTTCCGCAATCGTCAAACCAGTCAACGCAACGCGCAAACGGTTACCAGGTGGTTCATTCATCTGACCATAAACCATCGCAACTTTAGATTGTTCTGGATTGTCCAGATCAACCACTTTTGCGTCAGCCATTTCGTGGTAGAAGTCATTACCTTCACGAGTACGTTCACCAACACCAGCAAACACGGACAAACCACTGTGTGCTTTCGCGATGTTGTTGATCAATTCCATCATGTTTACGGTTTTACCAACACCCG